>NZ_KV809112.1:0-19802 GCF_001812455.1 Corynebacterium sp. HMSC076C10 | reverse complement strand
TATCCATGATGCAATGACCGCCTGACCCTACCCCGGGTTTTTCACCCAGAAACTGTCATAAACCCAGACACTTTCTCAGTTGTACGGGCTAACACCCGCCCTGGGCTAGCACCCGCCCGGGACTAATACCCGCCCTGTGCGTTCGACAAAATGTCCTTGATCTGTGGGCGAACATCCAACCAGTAAATACCCGTGATGACTAGTCCGGCAATCAGCGGGATGCCCAGCATTGCCCAGCCCAGCCACGGCAGGAGCAGGAAGATAGCCGAACCGACCAGCATGCCGGCCCAGACGTTGCGGCTCTTGCGGTCTGCAGCGTCAAAGGCATCCGCGCGGGTGGTGATGACAAGCACCGCACCGATTAGCGCCAAGATGCCGATGACAAACGGAATGGCGAACTGAAACAGGACGTCCACATAGACGGAAATTGCCATCAGCGGCGAATCCGCAAGACTGGGCAAAGATGGTAACAGGCGCACCGGGGGAACAACTCCTTTAACAGGGATGCATTGCTTTTTACATGCTAACGCACACGGTCTGATGTGCTGGGTTGTGCTGCTAAATAGCCCCAAACACCAAGGTCGACAGGGTGTAAATAGCCAAACCGGCCAGTGATCCGACAACAGTGCCGTTAACGCGAATGAACTGCAGATCGCGACCGACCATCAGTTCAATCTTGTCGGAAGCCTCATCGGCGTCCCAACGCTCGACGGTCTCGGAAATGATCGAGGTAATCTCGCCCGCGTAGTTCTCAGCGATGAAGACGACAGCCGCTTCCAGACGGCGGTCCATTCGTTTGCGCAACTCAGGATCGGACTGGATTCGCTCGCCGTAGCGGGCGGCCGTTTCCGAGACCTTCCGACGGAGCAGGGAGTCCGGGTCGCGGGCAGCGTCGACAAGCTTTGCGGATGTTGATGCCCAAATCTTCGCCGGTGCCTGTGTGACAGCGGCGGACGAAAGAATGTCAGTCTTAATTTCTTCGACCTTGGCGATGGTCTTCTCGTCGTTCTGCAAATCAACGGCGAGCTGCGTGAGGAAGCGGTGGAGCGCCAGGCGCGCGTCGTGCTTAGGGTCATGCTGCACCTGCCAGGTCCAGTCAACCAGCTCGCGATAGACCTTGTCGCCGATGAGATCGTTGACAAAGCTCGGTGCCCAGGAGGGGGCGCGCTCTCCGACAAGTCGGTCGATAAGATTCTGCGAGCCCAGCGACTTCCGGTGCAGCCACTCAGCCATCTGCTGGACAATAGGCTCGGTGCGCCCCTCTTCGATGAGCTGCTCGAGAACCTTACCCGCTGGTGGCCCCCACTCCGGGGCTGCAACTTCGTCGATGACTGCTGACTTCAGCACTGCGGCGGCATCGTCAGGATTAATCGCCTCCAGCACATTTCCGGTGAACTTACCGACCTCTGCGGACACTTTGTCGGCGTTTCCCGGCGCTACCAGCCATTCGCCGATACGCTCAGGAATCTCGGCCTTACGCACCTTGTCCACAATCAAAGCGGGGTTCAGGAAGTTATCACCGACGAACTGCGCCAGGGACTCACCGACTTGGTCCTTCTTGCGGCGGACGATAGCGGTGTGTGGGATAGGAATGCCGAGCGGGTGGCGGAACAGGGCTACGACTGCGAACCAGTCGGCGAGGGCACCGACCATGCCGGCCTCAGAAGCAGCGCGAACGTAGCCCACCCACGCGGGCACAACTTCGCCTGCGGATAGGTGTGAAGACTCAATACCGCGGCATGTGAAATACACAGCGGTTGCGATGACCAGCAGCATCGTAGCGAAGGCCTTGGCCTTACGCAGTTGCGCACGTTTTTCCGATTCAACCTCAGGTGATGGCCCGGGAACTTCGAGACGGTCCGAGACCGAATCGACAGCTGCCGGGAGCTTAGCGGGGTTGTTATCCATGTGTATAGATTAGGCGCCGAAAACGCGAAAATGCCACCGCGCCGCAGTCCGCTGTTGGTGAGAGAAGTACTTCTCAGTACTTCCCTACCTCAGCACACTGTGCACGGTGGCATCAACTGTGGAGGTGCTAGTTCAAAAGGCTAGCGTTGCATCCGACTAGAGGCGAGCCCCTTTAAACTGGGGCGAGCCTTTAGTGGTGAGTGCCGAATTCCTTTCGGTAAGCCTTGTAGTCACGACGACCGATGGAGATGCAGGCCACACCCGCAATAACCATAACCAGTGCGACTACCAGGCCAGCCCACATGAACACGCTGCCGTCGAAGTTCCAACCACCGGTGTAGTCGGTGTAGTTGGCGGCATCCTTAGCCAGGAAACCATTGCTGTGAGAGGCAGCAGTCTGGTCGGCAAAAACGGTCGTTGCGAGACCGAAAATGAAGGTACCCCAAGCCGCCAGAGAGGCGAGCATGAGTCCCATGCCAATCCAGGTAATGCTCTTGTGAAGCGAGGAGTATTCGGCATTCATGCTCTGAGGCACGTAACCGTCGACGAAGTGCTCTTCGCCCTGGTAACGCTTGACTGCATTCGCCATAATCTATGTCCCTTCTGGAAAACTCTAATTGAGAAAGAGTTTAGTCGTCCTTACCGCGGAAGAACGAACGAGCTCGTTCCTTGGTAACGGCGGCAACCGCAGTCAGCGGGATACCTGCCGGGCAGACGTCAGCACATTCACCATAGAGGGAGCACGGACCGAAGGTGCCTTCGACCTCGTCAACCATCTTGCGAGCACGCTTGCCACGCTCTTCCTTACCCAGCGGGACCAGGGAGAGGTGAACCAGCTTTGCGCCGGTGAACAGATGTGCAGCACCGTTCGGGCAAGCTGCCACACAAGCACCACAGCCGATGCAGGCTGCGTGGTCAAGTGCGAACTCAGCGGTCTCGTGGTTCAGGTGCAGAGTATCTGCATCCGGAGCGGTACCAGCGTTGATGGAGACGTAGCCACCCTGCTCGAGGACACGGTCCAGAGCGGAGCGGTCAACGACCATGTCCTTGATGACCGGGTATGCGGCGGAGCGCATCGGCTCGATCTTCAGGGTGTCACCATCGCTGAACTGGTGCAGACGCTGCTGACAGGTCGGGGTGTTCTGGCCCGGGCCGTGCGGACGACCGTTGACGTTCAGACCACAGGTACCACAGATACCCTCACGGCAGTCAGATGCGAACGCGAACGGCTCCTTGCCGGACTCGACGTACTTGGAGTTGACGTGGTCAAGCAGCTCCAGGATCGACATCTCTGCGACGGCGTCGTCAACGTCAACGGATTCAAAGTGTCCCTCGACGTTCGGACCTGCTTGGCGCCAGATTTCAAGGTGCAGTTTCATTACTTGTAGTTCCTTGTCATGAGCGGGACGGCTTCGAAGGTGAGCGGCTCGGCGTGGCGAATGAATTCGTGACCGGACTGATCCCATGCAGGACCGTTGTTGCCTCGCTCCCATGCGGAAACGAAGCACCAGTTAGCGTCATCGCGCTCTGCCTCGCCATCTTCGGAGATGTGGTCATCGCGGTAGTGAGCACCGCAGGACTCATCGCGGTCGAGGGCGTCGACACACATGAGCTCACCGAGGTCGATGTAGTCAGCAACGCGGTTAGCGTACTCGAGCTGCTGGTTCATCTCGTTCGGCTCACCCGGAATGAACAGGTCAGACCAGAATGCCTTACGCAGTTCGCGGATCTCCTCGATACCGCGAGCCAGGTCTTCCTTGTTACGGGCCACACCACAGTCGCGGTAGAGAATCTCACCGAGCTGGCGGTGGAAGTACTCAGCGCCGTGCTTACCCTGGATGCTCATCAGCTTGTCCAGGCGAGCCTGAGCGCGGTCCAGTGCTTCCTTGGCCTCCGGGGCATCCTCAGCCAGGCGGTCGGTACCGAGCAGCGGGCCGAGGTAGTTCGGAATGGTGAACGGCAGGGTGAACCAACCGTCAACCGAACCGGACAGCAGGGAGTTTGCACCCAGGCGGTTTGCACCGTGGTAGGTCCAGGATGCCTCGCCACCGGTGAACAGACCCGGGATGGAGGTCATCTGGTTGAAGTCAGACCACAGGCCACCCATGGTGAAGTGGCAGGTTGGAGCAATACGCATCGGAACCTTGTACGGGTCCTCACCGATTGCCTCTTCGTACATCTGAATCAGGTTCGAGTAGCGTTCCTTGATGACCGGCTGGCCCAGGCGCTCAATTGCGTCACGCAGATCCAGATAGACGGAGTTCTTCAGCGGGCCAACACCGTAGCCGGCGTTAATCTGCTGAGAGTTGGCGCGGGAAGCGACGTCACGCGGGACGAGGTTACCGAATGCCGGGTAGCGACGCTCCAGGAAGTAGTCGCGCTCGTCCTCCGGGATGTCGTTGGCCGGGCGCTCGTCGCCCTTCTTCTTCGGGGTCCAAATACGTGCGTCGTTACGCAGGGACTCGGACATCAGAATGGTCTTCGACTGCCAGTGCGCGTTGACCGGAAGACCGGTCGGGTGGAACTGGATGAAGGACGGGGATGCGAAGTAAGCACCCTGGTCGTATGCACGCATGATGGCCGAAGCGTTGGAGTTCTTGGCCAGCGTGGACATGTGGTAGACGTTGCCGTAACCGCCGGTAGCCAGAATAACTGCGTGAGCAGTGTGAACGGTCAGCTCACCATTGATGAGGTTACGCATGATGGCACCCTGGCAACGGCCGTCGGCGACGATGATGTCAACCAGCTCGTTGTGGGTGAAGATCTCGACGTTGCCGAGACCAATCTGACGCTGCAGAGCCGAGGTAGTCGACAGCTGCAGCTGCTGACCCGTCTGACCACGGGTGTAGTACGTACGGGAGACCTGCACACCACCAAAGGAACGGGTTGCCAGGGTACCGCCGTACTCGCGAGCGAACGGAGCACCAATTGCATTCAGGTGGTCGATGACGCGGACAGACTCGACAGCCAGACGCCAGCAGTCGTTCTCGCGGCAGCGGTAGTCGCCGCCCTTAACGGTGTCCTTGACGTGGCGGTAAGCGCCGTCGTTGTCGACCTTCTTACCGCGAGCGGAGTTGACACCACCCTGTGCAGCAATGGAGTGCGCACGGCGCGGAGCGTCGTGGTAGGTGAAAACCTGCACGTCGTAGCCGAGCTCGCCGAGCGCAGCAGCGGCAGCGCCGCCAGCCAGGCCGGTACCGACGACCATGACGCGGAACTTACGACGGTTCAGCGGCGAAACCAGGTTGGCGTGATCCTTCTGGTACTGCCAGTGGTCCTTCATGGAGACCTTGTCACCCGGGGAGTTATCGGACAGAACCTTGCCGATCTTGACCCCGTCGACAGCGCTTTCCGGCGCGCGGAAGTCCGCAGCGACGGTTGCTTCAGTGTTAGTCATAGTAAATTTCCTCCTCGACCTACGAGACCAGACCGGTCAGGACGGCGACTGGGATGAAGATGTTGCCGACAACAACCAGCAGCGGCAGCAGGCCGGACAGGAACAGCAGAACCTTGCGCCAGCGCTTACCGGTGATACCGAGGTCGGAAGTAGCGGTCCACAGACCGTGGGACAGGTGCAGCAGCAGAGCAAGCTGCGCAATGATGTACCAAACCACAACACCCGGACGCGAGAAGGACGCAACCACGTTCTGGTATGCCTCACCGTGCTCGAAAGAAGACGGAGCAACGCCAGCACCGATGGTCAGGTCCAGCAGGTGGAAGATGATGAAGGCCAGCAGCACAATGCCGGTGATTACCATCGAACGTGCAGTAAAGGTGTTCCAGCTGGACACCATGCCCTGACGGCGGAACTTGCCGCGGGACTGCTTAGCACGTGCAGCCAGGGTGAGGCCACCGAAAATGTGCAGGACAATAGCTACCAGCAGGACAATGCGGAAAACCCACAGAATGCCCTCGTTCGGAACTGCCGGAGCACCGACAGTGCGCAGGAAGGTCGCGTATGCGTTGAAGTCTTCCTCGCCAGCGAAAATCTTCAGGTTACCCAGCATGTGGACAATAACGAAGAGGCCAAACAGCACGCCAGTGACGGCCATGGTCAGCTTCAGAGCCCATGAAGGGTATTTAGGCTGCTCGCGCAGCGGTTCTACATTAATTTTGCCGTGCGCGATTGCGTCACGGTTTGAACTTTTAACAGTCATGGCACCTCCAGTGTCATATTCACTCTAAAGTCACACAGCGTCTGGTAAACATTTTTCCCCCTTTTGGGTGGGGATTTTCACAGGTTACCTAGGTCTTTTCTCCGCCTTTTCTCAGGTTATCGCATTTTAGCCACTTCTGAGGTCGTCGCTGCATAACCCCTCTCCCCCACCATAAAAACGCGCCTACCCCGACTTTTGCCGATTTTTCACCCGCCCAAACCGACTAATAACGCAACATAAATAGCACGAAAATAAAAAAACCGCCCACTTTTCTCAGGTGGACGGATTTAATACTCAATATTTATGTTGCGAAATTCTTTATTTTTACCCCTGCCGAATTCCCCAAAGGCCCAAACAGCCACCCCCAACAGGCAATCCCCCCCCCTATTGGCGCCGTGTACGGCCGAAGCCGTCCGACTAATCCTCGCTCTGATCCGAGTTCGCCATCACCACGGTCAACGGCTCCGGGCCAATGATCACCTCATGTCCTGCGACCATAATCGGCCCAACCTGGTGGTCGCCCTCCTCCAGGACGACTTCCACCGTGCGCCCGCGCACCGTCACTCGGATACGACAACCACGAATAGTGACTCGGTACGTCAGACCGCTCCAGTCCTCCGGCAGACGCGGGTCAATGCTGTAGCGGCCGTCATGATCGCGGAAACCACCGAAACCATAGACCAGGGACTGCCACACACCACCGGCAGATGCGACGTGGACACCATCGGCAGCGTTGCCATGCAAGTTCGCCAGGTCCACATAGAGTCCGCGTAGGAAGAAGTCCATTGCCTGATCCTGCAAGCCCAACTCGGCCGCAACAATGGACTGCACAACGGCGGACAGCGAGGAATCACCGGTGGTGAGCGGATCGTAATACATGTAGTCTGCGCGCTTTTGTTCCGTCGTAAAGCGATTGCCCATGAGGAACAGTGCGAGGACGACGTCCGCCTGCTTAATGACCTGGTGCCGGTAAATCGTCAGCGGGTGGTAATGCAGCAGCAGCGGGCGCAGCGGGCCAACCTCGGGATCGTCGAGATTCCAGCGCTTACGCAGTAGGAACTGGTCATCCTGAGGGTGAATGCCGAGCTTCTCATCGAACGGGATGTACATCGCCTCAGCGGCCTGCTCCCACTCTTCAACCTCGCGCTCGGTGAGGTCGAAGCGGTTGGTCAGTTCGCGATAGGCAGCAGGGCGATCACGCTTCATCTGCTTGACGACGTCCGCAGCAACCCGCAGGTTATACTGCGCCATCACGTTGGTGTACAGGTTGTTGTTCACCACGGTGTTGTACTCATCTGGACCGGTGACGCTGTGAATCTGGAACTCTCGCTGTTCGGCATCGAAGAATCCCAGCGACATCCAAAACCTGGCCGTGCCGAGCAGCAGATCCGTGCCCTCCTTGAGCAGGAACTCCTCATCGCCGGAGGCATAGACGTACTTCATCATCGCGTACACGATGTCCGCATCGATGTGGTACTGCGCCGTGCCGGCCTCAAAGTAGGCCGAGGACTCCTGACCATTGATAGTGCGCCACGGGAAGAGGGCACCGTCGTGCGCCAGTTCGTCGGCACGCGCCCACGCGGCTTCGAGCATGTCCCAGCGGAAACGCATGGCATTGCGCGAGAATTGCGGCGACGTATAGGTAAGGAATGGGGTCACGTAGATTTCCGTGTCCCAGAAGTAGTGGCCGCCGTAGCCGGTGCCGGTCATTCCCTTGGCCGGGACGCCTTGGAATTCGGCGCGGGCGGCGGCCTGGATAATCTGCCAAATGTTCCAGCGCACTGCCTGCTGAATCTCCGGCTGATTGTAAATGACCACGTCAGAGCGCTCCCAGAAGCGTTCGAGCCACTCCTCCTGGTTCTCCATCAGCCCCAGCATGCCGATGCGACCGACGCGGTTCAGGGTGCGTTCACAGCGGAATGCCAGCTCTTCAGCACGCACCTTACGGGAGGAGTGGTACGCGACCAGCTTCTCCAGGCGTATGACAGTGCCGACTGGCGCATCCAGGTTGAACAGGGAGCTGGCCACATCCGGCTCGGTCGACTGCGAAATCTCTACGAACGGCTCCGTGCCGTCGGGAGTGCGGACAGTAAAGGTGTGGTCCATGGAGGTAGCCACGGTCATACCGGAGTTCGCGCAGCGGTAGCCCAGCGTCGAGCGCTGCCCGTGCGCCGATTCCGACTGAAATGCCGGAATGAGAACGCGGTCTTCCAGCGCCTCGGCGCGACGGGGATCCAGTTCGGTGCCCTGCGCCTTAGCGGCATCGTGGTATTCGTCCTCGCCGTCCTGGCGGTTGAGGATCTGCGAGTTAATCATCACCGCAGCATCCGCATCCAGCAGCTCGACTTCCAGACTCATCGCGGCGACATGCTTTTCCTGGAAAGACACCATGCGCTCAGAGGTGACGCGAACGCGCTTGCCACCCGGGGTGCGCCAAATGAACCGACGACGCAGCACACCCTCGCGGAAATCCAGGCTACGTTCGTAGTCGCTGACCTCAGCATTGCCGAGACGCAGGGGATCATCGTCAATGTAGAGACGCATTGCCTTGGCGTCCGGAGCATTGGCAATCGTCTGCCCCTGACGGGCTAGGCCGTAGGCGTCCTCGGCGTGCCTAATCGGCCAGGTCTCATGCAGACCGTTAATATAAGTGCCGTGCTCACTGGAGTCACGGCCCTCCGGCGGGTTGCCACGCATGCCGATGTACCCGTTCGACAGCGCAAACAGCGTCTCGCCCAAACCGAGCGGGAGGCCGTTCGGCTTCGTCTCAATCAGACGCCACTCATCGACCGGAGTGATGTCTCGGTCCATGAGTCCCTCGGCATTTACAAGGTGGTGGTGCTTATCCGCACGATCCGCCGGGAAGTTACGACGCTGCTTACGACGAACTGGGGACACCGTCTCCTCCTGTTTTTCAGCCTCTGCGGTCTCCGCGTCGTGACCCTGCCCCTGCGGAATCACACGCTCAGTCTCGTCGACTGCTGCTGTGGTCGAATCGTTGGCCATGATGCCTTCCGGTTTTGTCTCAGCCATTTGTCACGAGCCAGCCTAGACGAGTGCCGCCAAGTCACTGACCACAACGTCGGCGCCCGCTCGGCGCAGCGCTTCTGCGCCAGCACCGCGGTCAACACCAATGACCAGACCGAATGCGCCGGCTGCACCCGCTTGCACACCACTGATGGCATCCTCGACCACCACAGCATCGCGCGGCGCCACCCCCAGATTCTTCGCCGCGTACACGAAAGTATCGGCGGCTGGCTTCCCCGGCAGGTTGTTCTCGTGCGCCACCACGCCGTCAACAATCTCCACGAACCGCTCACGCAGCCCAGCGGCCGTCAGCACCGGCACCGCGTTCTTCGACGAGCTAACCACCGCCAACTGCGGTTCTTCGCTTGCCGACGAGTCCCCCGCGCCCTGTAACTCGTCGAGCAGCGCAACCGACCCCGGGTAGGCCTCAATTCCCCTCTCGACTCGCGCCAAGAAGTCATCATTTTTGCGCTTCCCGAGCCCGACAATCGTCTCGTCTTTCGCTGTGTCCTCATCGCTACCGTGCGGCAGCGAAATGCCGCGAGATTCCAGGATTGCTGCGATGCCCTCATCGCGGCGGCGGCCATCGAGGTAGGTGAAGTAGTCCTCCTCTGTGTAGGCCGAGACACCCTTGTGCTCGAAGTAGTCGCTAAACATGTCCGCCCACGCCTGCTCGTGCACATCGGCGGTAGGGGTAATCACTCCGTCGAGGTCAAAAAGGATTGCGCCCGCGCTATGGAGGAATTCTTTGGCCTTGGCGAGGTTGGTAGCACTGTCGGTCGTGGAATTAGTCATGGGGGGGCGCAGCTCCTTGGACGTTGCAGACTGCATTTTCTCAATTAACTTCCCAATCAACGCTAGCAACGTTGCCCCTGCCCCGCTTGCGAACCCGGGTATCTCGAATCTGAGAATCATGGTGCGCTTCCCCCAAAAACAAAACTGCCGGCGCGCATGCGGAATTGGCATCAGAGGTTAGCCAATACCACCTACACACCGGCAGTATGGATATCTATTTTGTTATTTCAGGCTCGGCAGCCGCAGCCCGACCAAGAATTAATCCTGGTCGATGCCCTCGCGCTTCTTGAACTCCAGGCGACGGCGGTGCAGGATCGGCTCGGTGTAACCGGACGGCTGGTTCACACCATCGAGGATGAGCTCCTTGGCGGCCTGGAAACCAATGGACTTGTCGAAGTCCGGAGCCATCGGCAGGTATGCCTCATCGCCCTCGTTCTGGCGGTCAACGACCTCGGCCATGCGCTGAAGCGAATCGATGATCTGCTCCTCGGTGACAACACCGTGCAGCAGCCAGTTAGCCAGAGTCTGGGAGGAAATACGCAGGGTAGCGCGGTCCTCCATCAGGTCAACATCGTTGATGTCCGGCACCTTGGAGCAGCCAACACCCTGCTCAACCCAGCGGATAACGTAGCCCAGGATGGACTGGCAGTTGTTATCCAGCTCGTTGGCCTTGTCCTCATCGGACCAGTCAGCGCCCGGCTCGCCAGCCTTAGCTGCCGCTACCGGGATGGTGAGCAGATCACCGAAGGTGTCGCGGCGACCGTCGGTAAGCAGCTTGTCCTGAACGCCGAAGACGTCAACCTCGTGGTAGTGGGTAGCGTGCAGGACACCACCGGTCGGGGACGGAACCCACGCGGTGGAAGCACCCTGCTTCGGCTGACCGATCTTCTGCTCCAACAGCTCAGCCATCTGCTCGGTCATGGCCCACATGCCCTTACCAATCTGAGCCTTGCCCTGCAGGCCGTGTGCCAGACCGGAGTCGACGTTGTTGTCCTCGTAAGCCAGCATCCACGGAGCGGTCTTCTGAACAGCCTTGCGGAACATCGGACCAGCCTGGATGGAGGTGTGGATCTCATCACCAGTGCGGTCCATGAAGCCGGTGTTAATGAAGACGACGCGCTCGGAAACAGCCTTGATGGCGGCGTCCAGGTTGACGGAGGTACGACGCTCCTCGTCCATCAGGCCGACCTTCAGGGTGTTGTGCGGAAGACCCAGCAGCTTCTCAACGTCTGCGAACAGCTCGTTGGTGAATGCAGCCTCATCCGGGCCGTGCTGCTTCGGCTTCACGATGTAGATCGAACCGGTACGGGAGTTCTTACGTGCGTTGTCCTGGTCCAGGCCCGGGATTGCACACACAGCGGTGACGACGGCATCCATGATGCCCTCGAAAATCTCCTCGCCGTCGCGGTCGAGGATGGCCGGGTTCTGCATCAGGTGGCCGACGTTACGGACCAGGTTCAGGGAACGACCGTGCAGGGTGACCTCGGAACCGTCAAGAGCGGTGTAGGTGCGGTCGTCATTGATGGTACGGGACAGCTTCTTGCCGCCACGGGTGAACTCGACTGCGAGGTCACCGACGTTCAGGCCCAGCCAGTTGGTGTAACCCAGGGTCTTGTCTGCAGCGTCAACTGCGGCGACAGAGTCCTCGAGGTCCATGATGTTGGTGACAGCGGCTTCCAGGATGATGTCCTTGACGCCAGCCTTGTCGGTCTTGCCAACCGGGGACTCCGGGTCAATCAGCAGCTGGATGTGCAGACCGTTGTGCTTGAAGTAAATGGACTCCGGCGCGTCCTTATCACCGGTGTAGCCGACCAGGGTCTCCGGCTCGCGCAGACCGGAGGTAGCGCCACCTTCCAGGGTTGCCTGCAGGTGACCGTCGACGATGTCGTAAGAGGTGACGTCCGCGTGGGAACCGTCGACCAGCGGCAGAGCCTTGTCCAGGAAGTTACGACCCCATGCGATAACGCGGTCACCGCGGACCTTGTTGTAGCCCGGGGTGTCCTTCTCCGCACCGCCATCTTCAGGAATAGCGTTGGTGCCGTACAGCGCGTCGTAAAGCGAGCCCCAGCGTGCGTTCGCAGCGTTGATGGCGAAACGGGCGTTGAGAACCGGCACAACCAGCTGCGGGCCAGCCGTGGAAGTGATCTCGGTGTCGACGTTAGCGGTGGTGACCTGGAAGTCACCCGGGTTGTCAACGAGGTAGCCAATTTCCTTCAGGAATGCGACGTACTCATCCTGATTCTGCTCGCCCGGGTGTTCCTTGTACCAAGCGTCGAGCTTTTCCTGCAGCTCATCGCGCTTGGCCAGCAGCTCGCGGTTGCGCGGAGTGTACTTAGCGACAATGTCACCGAAGCCGTTCCAGAACGCGTCCTTGTCCTCAATGCCGGCGGCGGGGAGTGCGGTGTCATTAACGAAGTCGTAAAGAACCTTCGCGACCTGCATTCCACCTGCCGAAATACGCTGTGCCATTGCTCTCCTCAAAACTATTGATTGCAATTTGCCCATCCAGCCACGGCCACGTCAGCGGCTCACACTGGATGCGTTGTTCCCCTACTGTATGTGATTCGGCGCACTTATGAACCGTCTTTTTCCATAACCGCCAACCGCCAGCCCGGTATAGCGCCACTCACATTTGCCATTTCATTCGCTTTACGACGAGCACCCTGCGAACAGACCCCACCCCTCCCCAATGACCATTCGGGCATTCAGTCCTGACGCCACAACCAGCCCTCCCCCACCCGCATTGACTGCAGCATCCCCGGCACTCTTTCCTCCAGCCACAGAACACCACACACAATGGGAAAGTGTCGCGCCTCACAGACATTTACTATTGCGACCTGCATATCAACGGCCAGCGACCAATCACGTCGCTACAGCCTCCGCCTTCAAACCAGACCATAAAAGCGAGATGACAACCGAGACCCTGGCCACTACCCAGGGATGCTCCGGCGGGGTACTGACGGTGTAACGGCAGTGTATTTAGAAGCCCGTTTCTACCTTTACGGCCATAATTTCGGGGGTAGCGAAACACCCCCTAAACCCCAAACACTGTTAACGGCCAGCTTTGATAAATACCAAAATATAAATCACCCCAAAGCGGGGGGAAAATTATTCGCGAGCCCGCCATAGGGAAATAACAGTACAAATGTACCGGCCGGTCACAGGCGAAAATTGCTAAAGCCAAGCTACACATCACAATGTTTGCAATCTTCACAAGTGTTATCCGTATTACATACTTGAATTCACATCGGAAGCTGCTTGACGAACGTAGCGCTATGCCCCAAAATGTGAGACATGGCACGCGGAAGCGGACATTGTTTTTGTTCGCGTGTCTGTGTGCAGGGGTACAGCACTTTGCTAGCGCCCCCCTGCATTCACGTGACACCGCGGTCACTATCGGGTCAGCCTGTAGATCGGTTCTGTAGGAATTGTTCTTAAGTCAGCACCCGGAGTTCAAAAAGCAAGCAAAAGGAAGTGACTCCGTTTATGTCTAACGTTGGTAAGGCACGTACCGCCGCCGAAATCCAGAAGGATTGGGACGAGAACCCGCGCTGGGAAGGTATCACCCGCGACTACACCGCTGAGCAGGTCGCTGAGCTCCAGGGCTCCGTCGTCGAGGAGAACACCCTCGCTCGCCGCGGCGCTGAGATCCTGTGGGAAGGCGTCAACGTTAAGGACGACTCCTACATCAACGCTCTGGGCGCACTGACCGGTAACATGGCCGTTCAGCAGGCTCGCGCTGGCCTGAAGGCTGTCTACCTCTCCGGTTGGCAGGTTGCTGGTGACGCTAACCTCTCCGGCCACACCTACCCGGACCAGTCCCTGTACCCGGCTAACTCCGTGCCGAACGTCGTTCGCCGCATCAACAACGCTCTGCTCCGCGCAGACGAGATCGCTCGCATCGAGGGCGACGACTCCGTCGACAACTGGCTGCTGCCGATCGTCGCTGACGGTGAGGCTGGCTTCGGTGGCGCTCTGAACGTCTACGAGCTGCAGAAGGCCATGATCAACGCTGGTGCCGCTGGTACCCACTGGGAGGACCAGCTTGCTTCTGAGAAGAAGTGTGGCCACCTGGGCGGCAAGGTCCTGATTCCGACCCAGCAGCACATCCGTACCCTGACCTCTGCTCGCCTGGCTGCTGACGTCTCCAACACCCCGACCGTCATCATCGCCCGCACCGACGCTGAGGCCGCTACCCTCATCACCTCCGACGTTGATGAGCGCGACCAGAAGTTCATCACCGGTGACCGCACCTCTGAGGGCTTCTACCACGTCCAGAACGGCCTGGAGCCGTGCATCGCGCGCGCAAAGTCCTACGCTCCGTACGCTGACATGATCTGGATGGAAACCGGTACTCCGGACCTCGAGCTGGCTAAGAAGTTCGCTGAGGGCGTCAAGTCTGAGTACCCGGACCAGCTCCTGGCTTACAACTGCTCCCCGTCCTTCAACTGGTCCGCTCACCTCGAGAAGGACGAGATCGCCAAGTTCCAGAACGAGCTGGGCAAGATGGGCTTCAAGTTCCAGTTCATCACCCTGGCTGGCTTCCACGCCCTGAACTACGGCATGTTCGACCTGGCTTACGGCTACGCTCGCGAGCAGATGTCCGCATTCGTCGACCTGCAGAACCGCGAGTTCGAGGCTGCCGAGAAGCGCGGCTTCACCGCTGTCAAGCACCAGCGCGAGGTTGGCGCTGGCTACTTCGACCGCATCGCCACCACCGTCGACCCGAACTCCTCCACCACCGCCCTGAAGGGCTCCACCGAGGAGGGTCAGTTCTAAGTCACTCGGCTTAGGGCTTAGGTCAAGGGCCTAACTTCAACACCCAGCGAGGGTTGCACTTGCAGCCCTCGCTGGGTGTTTTTGTGTGTTCATCGACGTGTCGACTCCGGGCCGTCGTGAAGCGTGCAACCTTTCAACGAGCTTGACTATTGCCAGCTACCCCGCAATGCATCTGATTTCATAAATGCCTTCCCACCTGGATTAATGTGGTTACCCCCGTGGCATTCTTACAACATGTGTCACAGTAGTCACACTGGTAACATCCGTATCACCCTTTGTGGTCATGGGTACAGCTTCCTGTGCGTATCCCATGCCCCCGTGGATAGTTTTCGGAGCTTTTCAATCCTTCCTCGCCAACCCTTCGGGATTTCAGTTGCGCGTGGTTGCCACGGGGAATATTCACTTCTCCACGAAAGATACGTTTATGAAATCCGGACTCTTCTCACGCATGTCCAGTACGCTTTCCCCCAAGAACTCAGTCAGGCCCGCCACTGTCATTGCAGTAGCTACTGCCGTAGTTTTCGGATCCGCCTCCGTAGCCTCGGCGCAGGATATGAACAGCCTTCTGCCCGGCGCATCGTCTGACGGCAACGTTGTCGTCACCGACAGCCCACGAATCCAGGTCAATGTCGGGGAAAACAAGGGTGAAGACACCGTCACCGTCGAAATTAAGAACAACTACGACAGCAACTTCTCCTGTTTCGCTCCGGGTGTTTCTACCGATGCGAAGAAGCCAGCTCAACTGCCTAACACGGTGACTGAAGCCGAAATCGTCGCGCAGGCTGTGGATTACTACCGCACCTGGCCAAATGTCCCTTCCGATGGCATCAACGTACCTCTCCTGGGTGTCATCCCCACCAACGGACTGTTGGAATTTGTTCCGGACGGGCTGCTGGGCTCCGCCCTGGGCAAGCAGCTGAACACTCGCGCGCAGCTTTTCCGCGCCTGGGAGCAGGCAAAGTTGGCCGGCCATACTGGCGAGATTCCCGTCTTCGAGCTCAAGCCTTTCGACACTTCCACTCACGAAGTCGTTCTGAATAAGCCAGGTTCTGGCGAGCGAACAGATTTCGAGGCCGCCGCTCTCGTCTACTGCACGGACAACGATGATCCGCATAAGCAGCAGTACGTCTTCGCGGGCTACGAATCCGGCAAGGCTCCCAGGGTCGGCGGCTTCGGCGGTTCACTCGGCTCGCCTGGCCTCCCTTCTCCCTCACTAAAGATGTCGTAGTAAACCACCGCTTTACGACGACCCCTCCCCGGCCCCTTATCCCTTCGCCTCTAAGGACCTGGATTCCATGACTTTCTCTCTGTCTCGTGTAGCTAAGGCCGCCACTCCTGCAGTGGCTCTAGCCGCCACCGTTACTCTGCTTTCCACCACTCCCGCTCTTGCAGATACCCACAGCAATGTCGTGCCCGGCGCGGATCAATCCTCGATTGTCGTGCACACTGACACGAAGCTGCTGACCGTTACCGTGGATGCAGCTGATGCTGCCGCAACTGAAATTTCCGGAAAGGTCACCAACGCCTCAGATAAGAAGTTCACCTGTGCTGGCCCACGTGGCTCCGGCAAGGTCGCAGGCGACGTCACCACGTCAAAGCTGGTGGCGGAGTCTGAGGATTATTACCGCAAGAACACCTTCCGCGAACTGCCCAAGGTGCCAATCCAGATCGGTGGCATCCCCATCATTGGCAACATTCCACTGGGACAGCTGGACCTGGGAATGCTCGGACCGCTCCTACAGGGACTCGGTGGACTGCTTGGCGACCCGAATGCCCAGCGCAACCAGATTGCAAAGGACTACTCCACTGAGCGTGTGAAGGGTCACGCAGGTCTGATTGACGCGTTCACCATTGAGCCTGGTGCATCTCACGACTTCTCCGTCTATCTGAACAACCCGAGCTCAGGTCCGCGCACGGATTTCGATGCTGCCGCCTTCATCATGTGCACCGATGAGAGTAATGCCGCATACGCTTTCACCGGCTACGAGGAGGGAACTCGCACACCAGGCAGCGCATTCTTCGGCTCCCCAGGCCTGCCATCGCCACAGAGCCCGGGCTTCCAGAGCCCAGGCTCACAGGCCCCTGATAACCCCGAAACAGTACCGGCAGCAGAAACTGCCGGTACCGAGGCCGAGGCCTCAGAGTAATTCCGCTGCCCGGGTCTCCTCAGATCTCCCGGTCCCTTCTCCAGGTAGCTGTCCTTGAGTGACCGCTCAGCGGACAGACGTACGACCCTTTCGATAGAAAGCAATGCCATGACCTCTCGCAAGACCCTGCGCATCACCACGGCAGTAGCCTGTGCCTCCGCATTTGCCCTCTTGTCTGCTCCGGCTGCTATGGCAGACAGCGCAACTGCGACCCATACCGACAGCCAATCCATTTACAGCCGCACTGTCAGCAACACGACACCGGCTCCAGGTGAAATCATCACCTACGCCCAAACCTTCACCACAACCTCTGGAAATGACTACATCTACGACTGGAAGAACAACGTAGACTCCTGCCTCGAGTACCAGTCGGGTTCTGCAACACTCCAGATCGGCAACGCTTCCGCAATCACACTCCCCGAGGACAAAGTGACTGCTACGCCAGGTGCCACCGCCATCAAGTCCAATGATGCCTCCGGCTACTGGACCTTTAACAAGGACGCCCCGCACACGTTTACTCTGCAGTACAAGGTGAGTGACGCATGCGCACAGGGCAAGGAACTCACTTCTGGGTTTTACTACAAGTACGGAAGCTTTCTGAGCTCAAAGACCTACGGCAGTGACAAGTTCAATGGCGGCCCAGGAATTACCGTTGTCGACGCTAGCCGCGTCCGCACGTCCATAGAGCTGGTTAACACTCCGGACACAGCAGTGGTGGATCGCCCGCTCACCTTGAAAGCAAAGGTTACTGCCAGTGCAAACGACGGCGTGGACGCTCCTTCCCTGGCAGGTAAGAAGGTGAGCTTCGTCAGTGGCAGCCGCACCCTCTGCACTGCCGATATCGCTGCCATCACCGGCACAGCCACGTGCGATTGGACCCCAACCAACACCGGAAACTTCGAAGTCAAGGCAGTCCTCGAGGACTCCGCTGAGATCCTCGGCAGCAGCTCGGCCGCCAAGTCCATCACCGTTACCGTCGCCCCGCCCGAGGCTCCCTCGGAGCTAAAGGCCGAACCCGCCAACGCTTTTGCCAAGGCACAAACAGTCATCAGCGGAAAGGCTGAGCCGGGCACCACTATCGAAGCACTGGGCTCTGGCGGCGCCCGCTGCGTAGCTAAGACCGACGACGAGGGTGCGTTCTCATGCAACCTCGGATTCCTACCGGCTGTCCCGGGCACTGTCTCCGTCACCGCAGCCCGTGGTGACGCAAAGTCGGAACCACGCCAGATTTTGGTCAACACGCAACCTAGCTTCTTTGATTCCTTGAGCTCGCCTGGCCTGCCGAAGTTCGAGTTTCCGACCTCCGGCAACTAAGCGTGCCTGAGAACCTCAGCACCTACACACGCAAGCAAAGGTTGCAACGGTTTTCTACACAAGTTCAGCAAAGCCCGCGATATGCTGGGCAGTATGTCGAAAACCTATGTCGGATCCCGCCTCCGCCAGCTACGCCGCGAGCGCGACCTCAGCCAGGCTGCGCTCGCGCAGGCGTTGGGCCTCTCGGCTAGTTACGTCAACCAGATTGAGCACGACGTCCGCCCGCTGACTGTGCCCGTGCTGCTCCGCATCACGGACACATTCGGCGTTGACGCGACTTTCTTCTCCCGCGATGACGATTCTCGCCTCCTCGCTGAGGTTCAGGACGTGGTGATGGACAAGGAGATCGCTAAGTCCCCCATGGACCTGCAGGAGATCTCGGAAATGGTTCGCGACCATCCCGACATCGCCCGCATCATGGTGGATATCCACCGCCGCTACCGCAACGTCACCGACAAACTCTCCCTGGCCACCGAGGAGCGCAACTTCGGCAACAGCACCGACACCGCCTCCGGCTCACAGGCGCTGACCATGCCACATGAGGAGGTCCGCGACTACTTCTACGCCCGCCAGAACTACATCGCTTCGGTCGACACCGCCGCTGAGGAGCTGGCCCGCGAGCTGCGCATCACCGACGAGACCACCGATGTGGTCTCTGTGCTGGCCGACAGGCTGTCCAACGACCATGGGATTCGGATTGCGCTGGAATCGTCGTTAGGCGATGTGCAGCACAGCCTTGATCGGCGGACGAAGACGCTCTACCTCGCGCGGCACCTCTCGCCGGGACAGCGGGCCTTCCGCATGGCCACGGAGCTGGGGTTTTTGGAGCAGGGCGAGACCATTTCCGAAGCCGTCGCGTCCGGGCATTTCATGTCGGAGGAGTCGCGGAAGCTGGCGCAGCGCGGAGTCGCGACGTACTACGCGGCGGCGCTGATTCTGCCGTATGAGTCGTTCCACGCGATGGCTGAGTCGAAACGCTACGACATCGAGCTGTTGTCGCGCACTTACGGCGTGGGCTACGAGACCATCTGCCACCGACTGTCCACGATGCAACGCCCCAGCTTGCGCGGTATTCCGTGGACATTCGTGCGCGTCGACCGCGCGGGCAACATGTCCAAACGTCAATCCGCCACGGGCTTCCACTTCACGCATTCGGGCGGTACCTGCCCGCTGTGGAACGTCTACGAGACCTTCTCCTACCCCGGCAAGGTCATGCGGCAGGTCGCGCTCATGCCGGATGGTCGGCCGTACATGTGGATCTCGCGGACCGTGGAGCATCACGCGGCACGTTTCGGCAAGCCAGGTAAGGTTTTTGCCATCGGTTTGGGCTGCGAGGCCCGTCACGCTGAGCGCACCGTGTACGCCGATGGTCTCGATCTCGCGGACCTCGACGCCGCCACTCCAATCGGTGCCGGCTGCAGGGTCTGCTCCCGCGAGGCCTGTCCGCAGCGCGCGTTCCCGCCGATCCATCGCGACATCGACATCAACATGCACCGCTCCACCGTCTCGCCGTACTAGTTCGCTTTACGACGGGCGCAGGGCCGGCCTGTTTGCGGGGGCTTGGTTCGCGCAGGATGCCCCCCCCCCAAAAAAAAAGGAAGACCCCAAAAAGAAAGTGCTTAAGTTTATGACACTTTCGCACCGGTAGGGTCAGGCGGTCATTGCATCATGGATA
>NZ_KV809111.1:0-95350 GCF_001812455.1 Corynebacterium sp. HMSC076C10 | reverse complement strand
ATTTCTCAGTCCAACTAATGGGGAGCAGTTCATTTTTGGGAGCTCTTTTTTGTTACTTCGAACTGCGATGTGTCGCAGGTGCTCGCTGAATTCCATGGAAGCTGAGACATGAAGTCTCATAGCGACTACCGTTTTCCTACAAAACGTTTGTGTGTAAACAAACCTATGGTTTTCAAATATAGGTTTGTGCTGGAGCGGTAGGAGGGTGCCGTAAACATGGGTTACGTGAAGAAGGCCAGGTTTGCTGGGATTTTGAGTGTCGGCCTCTTTGTTGCTGGTGGTACAGGCGTCGCCATGGCTCAAAATGGACTGTCCGCTAACCTTGCTCTGTCTGGCACCGTGATGACACTGACCGTGGACGAATTGGTAGGAGACTCCTCAAGCCTTTTCGTTGGCGCTGAGAAGGCAGGGGAGTCGGAAAAAGGTGTGTCCAAGCTGCGCTTTGGTAAGGCATCCGGCACCGATGTGTGCCTTTCTGCACCAATAAAGAACATACCTGGCGTAGGTGAAGCCACATTCAAATTGCTTGTTCCCGGGAAGAGCTTGTCTGCGGATAATCTACTCGTAGGTGCAAAGGATATTAATGGGGCCATAACCATGAGCCATCCGCAGATCGGCATTGATGCAAGCCAAGCTGACAGTAGAGCCGGTCGGGGGACTTGGGGGTTGGTAGCTACGCAGATGATCGTTCGCAATCAGCGCTTGCAAGTCACTTCGTTAGCTGCAGACTCGCTTACCATTTCGGGAGCCAAGGTCACTGTGGAATCGGGTGAAGGTCATGGATGCTAAATCATCCGCTGGGCCACAGAATAAGGCGTCGTTAAGCGTTCGGTTTAACAATTGGCGCAGAATGAGACCCTTCGGAGCAGGGCTATGCATGATTATCAGTGGGCTGGTTATGCTAACTCCTGCGTATCTGACCATTGATGTGCAGGGCATCCTCATAAGTATTTCCACACTCTCGGGTGTGTCGACACTTTTGATCGGGCTATTGCTCATCGCTGCCGGCGTTTTAACCTGGACGGGCGGAAGCTCCAGGATTCTGACGGGCACCACTGCTCTTGTACTGTCCATTGTCGCTCTTCCGACATCGAATTTTGGTGGATTTGTACTCGGCACAGTTCTGGGGCTGATTGGGGGAGCTTTAGCTCTGTCATGGTACCCGGATTATGAGATGGAAACTGGCGACGAGGGGGACCAGAAAGACGTAGAAACTCCTAGTAGGCCGAAGGGGAAGCAGTTTCTCGTAAGCACTATTTTGGCTGTGGGAGGCGTTCTTATGGGCATGTTAGCTCCAGCTCCGCACGCTTCTGCAGCTCCTGGCTTCGCGCCACTACCGATTCCCGGGATTGCCAACTTTAATCAGCTGCCAACTCTGCCTGAAATACAGCTGCCTCCAGGGAACTCGATTACAGATTCGCCATTACCAAGCGGTGTCTCGAATTCTCTAGTCGACGAAGCGGATGGAATTTCCCTGCGGGAAGCTCCGACGCCACAACCCGGTGAACTAGGGCTTTCGGATACCCTCGAGATGATTACAGCCGATTCTGTTCGACTTATCGGAAACGTTCACTTTTCGCTTGTCGACCTGACTATGCCGGCAGGTGATAGCGTGCAGGCAATTAGATTGGACGCGAATCGAGTGGAATTGAATAATCTGGGGTTGAGCATCCCCGGCGGCGGTGTGCAATTAGCGACGGGTCCCGGGAGCGCCTCAATCTTGGATGGCAACTTCCATATCATTGTGCGGAAAATGACTGTAAGTCCTGAGGTGGCTGGATTGAAAGGCCCGTCCATTTCCCTCGATTACCAGAGTCTCCAGGACAAAGATGTGCGTTCGGTTATGAGTGAGGCTCTTGGGCTACCCGACTGGGCTACTAGTCAATTAGTGCTACATGACGTGATCTTAGAGACATACGTTGTTCGTTCCGACGCGCTCGAGCTACCGTCGACAACCCAGATTTCAAACTCGTAATCACAATCTAGCCGGCTTGTGCCATACGCCGGTCAGATTGCAGCACTCGCTTGAGCTCGGTGATGAAGACATCGTCGGATGTAGCTTCGTATTCGCACACCACTGCCTCAAGTAGTCCCGCAAGCCGTTTCGTGATGAGGTCTGCCGATTCCGTAGTTTTCTTGTCGTTGGCTCGCTGTTGTAGCCAATCACGTACCTCGTACTCGGCAGCTGCTATCCATGCTCTAAGGGCCCGACGACCCAACGGAGTTTCTTCGATGGGATAGATACGCCGAGAGATTTCGGCAGCCACGGCATCGCGCATCCCCTCTGCAATTGAGCCCTGGCCCTGATTGTCCAATAGCAAAATGACATCAGAGCGAAACATATCAGCGATGCGCAGAAACTCCCTGATGCCAGCGATCAGCTCCAGCCACTGATTGTCGAATCCGAAACCTGAAAACATTCGAGTTTGGAATGCTGTAGCAATCCGACCAATAATGCAGGCGCGGAGATCCTCGAGCCCTCGAAATATTCGATAGAAGGTCGCGCGGGAAACTCCGGCTTTTCCAATCACGTCGTCAACTGTGAAATCCGTCGGTTGGCCGGAGACATAAAAATCAGCAGCGGCGTCGAGAATTTCTTCGCGTCGCTGCTGCGCTGATAAACGACGGCGTGGAGGACTACCACCGCCGTCGTCTTCCTGAAATGAATTAATAGAGTCTCGTCTGCGCTTACCCATCACAGAGCCAAGGATAACGGCGCGTGTGAGAAATGGTCCGTAATTCCCGCTACTTGTCGTTCCAATGCTTGCCAACGGTAGCTAGAGTGCCTCGAGGATTTGGCTTTTCTCCAATAGAGACAGCGCCGATGACAATGCCATCCCGAACCACCGCTGATTCGAATGTCCCGGATAGTGGTGAGGTGGCCACGTGTTCTACGCCGGAGGATACGTCTCCGACGGTGGTGACGCGGAGACCTGCTTGCATGCTCCAGCGGCGGGAAACAGGGAGCTCGAAGGAGGGGGAATTCTTCATTTCTCCAGCATCCACGAGGATGCCCGTAGCACTACGTATGCCCGACGCGCGGGCAGATGCTAGATCCTCGTCCCGACGATGGTCATTGCCGATACGTAAAGTAGTGCAGTCGCCTGCCGCATATATCCCAGGTCTGGATGTACGGCCGAGAGCATCGACGACGATTCCATCCATTACTTCGATACCGAGGCTGTTCGCCAATTCGGTATTAGGAGTAATGCCGATGGATACTACGACGGTATCGGTGCTAGCCAATGCGGCGGAGGTTCCCAAAGCAAAGTGAGTGCCACGGCTTTCGTGGATGTGGCGGAGCCACTTTGCGGCTTGACCGGGTAAGAATCGTTGCATTACCTCTGGTGCTATATCGTGGACTACTACCTCGTGGCCGAGGGTCGTCAATGCGCTAGCCGTCTCCATGCCGAGTACCCCTGCGCCGAGGACGTGGACTGTGCGCGCGCCACCGGAAAGATGCTCTCGTAGACGTTGCGAATCTCTATATGTGCGAAGCACGAATCCATTCTCGAACGCTGGGAGTGACTTAGGCGTGCCGCCGGTTGCGAGGACTGTAGGTCCTTCTATGTGCTGGCCATCATTGAAACGAATGAGCCTGCCGTCCTTGACTTTGATCGTCTCACCTTGGTGTAAGGTAACTGACTCAGGTAGTGCGCCTAGCGCAAAATCAACAGGTGTGGCCTCACTGGTCAGAAACGCCTTAGAAACCTGTACTCGGTTGTAAGGGGTCTGTGGCTCTTGGCCATAGAGGTCAACTGACCACCCAGCTCGTCCGAGTTGGCGAGCTGCTGCCCAACCAGCAGGGCCCGCCCCAATTACGTTTGCGTGATTCAAGGGGAAACCTCAACCATTTCGAAGTCAGACTTCGAAGCCCCACAGTCGGGACAGGACCAGTCGTCAGGAATATCCTCCCAGCGAGTGCCAGGAGCAATTCCTTCCTCTGGCCAGCCTTCAGCTTCGTTGTAGATGAAGCCGCACTGGAGACATTCGTAGGTTTTGTATGGCATTGTGAACCTTTCGGATAGCGAAGTGGACTGGGGGAGAGATAGCGGGCAAATTCGCGCGGTACAAACGCTTAGTGTGGCCGCTGAACCTCCCTGTTATGCCTGGTGTCGTGCGGCAATAGCCTTCTCTAACTTTGGTAGTTTGGACGGCATGACGTTGATTCGTTCGACATCTCCTTCCGAAAGGTCAATTACACGGTTGTCCATGATCGCTCGCCACAGCGGTGGAAGCATTGCGACCGCGATCATGGCGGCATAACCCGAGGGAAGATTGCCCGCCTCGTCGAATGAGCGAAGGATCTGGTACCTACGAGTCGGATTAGCATGGTGGTCCGAATGGCGCTGCAGATGGTACAAGAAAACATTTGTCACGATGTGATCAGCGTTCCATGAATGGCGAGGTTGGCACCGTTCGTAGCGACCATTCGGTAGCTTCTTTCGGCGTAGGCCGTAATGCTCGATGTAATTGACCGTCTCCAGGTAAAGAATGCCAATGAGCGCCTGCATAATCAGGTACGGGGTAATTTGCACTCCGAATACTGCGATAAGTGTTCCGAACAAAACGATTGTGATGGCCCAGGCATTGAGAACGTCATTATCTGGGTTCCAGAAGCTGCGCTTTTGCCTTTCAGCGCGCTTTTTCTCAAGTGCGATGGAGTGAAGAAGGCTGCCCCAGCCACTTCGGAGCACGAAGGTGTAAACGGTTTCGCCCCAACGTGCTGACGCGGGATCTTCTGGGGTCGCGACGCGAACGTGGTGCCCACGGTTGTGCTCTACATAGAAGTGACCGTAAGCCGCGGGTGCCAGGGTAATTTTCGACAACCAGCGCTCGAGCTTGTCTTTCTTGTGTCCAAGCTCATGGGCTGTATTGATGCCAATGCCCGAAGCGACTCCGGCGGTGAGTGCCAATCCTATGCAGTCCCACACGGAAAGGTCTCCGCGGCCCCATAGATACGCTGCCGCAATGAGAGAGCCATATTGTAGAGGGACGTAAGCGTAGAGCACCCACTGGTAGTACTTGTCCGCCTCAAGTCGAGCCATGATTTCGTCAGGTGGATTGGAGCCATCGTTGCCGACAAAGTAGTCAAATAGCGGAATGATGATGAACACCACAATAGGGCCGCCCCACCAAACCCAGTCAGCGCCAAGCCCGGTGAACCAGATACTGAGAATCGAGTGGATGCCCCATGCAATAAGTACCGCTGCAGCAGGAATCAACCCCAGAAACCAAAGATAGCGTTTCGGGTCTTTCCATGAGTATGGACTTACCTGGGAATTGAGCTGGGGGTCGGCTGCCACTCGGCGCAACCCCATGGCCTCAGTTCGCGACCGTCGGCGGGACGCATCGATGTGTGAAGTCAATGTTCTGCTCCTGTCTATGTGGAGACACCGCGCAGGCAAAGTGAACCAACCACGGCGATAGAGGGCTATGAGACGCAATGTCTCATAAGGGGATTTTCTATGACAGGGGTCAAATTGTCAATAGGTTTTGACAACAAAAGTGGAAAATCATGGCCTCACCGGGAACTTTCATCCTCGATGCTACGACTAGTAATTGAACCACTTCGATGCTTCATCCCTCCCTATGGGTTTTATTGGCGTAAGCTTAGGAGTGGTTTGTAATGAACTGGATTCTGACCATGAGATAAATGGGGAGCGGTAGATTCTGTGAATTCTTCACGCAGTCGTTGGGGAAGGTCGAGCGCTGTTAAATCGAGTGTCGCCACGCTTGCCGTATCTGTAGCTATCTCGATTTTTGCCGCTTCACCTGCGGTAGCTCACGACGCGGTGATGTCATCAACGCCAGGCGACAAGCAGGTTCTCGATGAATTTCCGCACCACGTTTCTCTCAAGTTCTCTGGTAACCCCAAGAACAATTTCAACACCGTTGCAATTAGTGATGCGGATGCCAAGAAAGTCCTGTACTCTCATGAGCCAGAAGTAGTGGGTAACGAGGTCTCTTTGGATATCCCTGAGGATATTAATCCAGGCCCTGGTAACTACATCATTGGTTTCCAGATCACGTCCTCGGATGGCCACTCCACTCGGGGTAAGACCACTTTCTCAGTGGCTGATCCGGATGCGGTAGACGCAACTGAAGTTGGTGCAGAATCTCGTCAGACCGGTGCGCACGCCGAGGAAACGAAGTCAATACCACTATGGGCTTATGGCCTCGGTGGTGGACTCATCGTCATCATCGCCGCTGTCGTCACCGTTATTAATCGAAAGGCAAAATAGACACATGAAGCTCAATCGCACTGCAACTGCACTGATCGCTGGTTCCGCAGCTCTGACCCTTGCTCTGGCAGGTTGCTCGTCCGACGATAACACTGCTGCTGAGGTGACTGAGTCCGCAACCTCCGCTGCGACCGCGGCTACTTCTGAGATGGAGAAGAGCGATGCTGCTGTGCAGCTGGCCGATGCCTACATCAAGGAAAAGCCGGCTGACAAGGGCATGACCGCCATCTTCGGTACGCTGACCAACAACACCGATAGGGACATCAAGGTTTCCTCCTTCAAGCTTGAGGGGCTGAAGGAAGGCACGAAGTTCGAGCAGCACGACACCAAGGACGGCAAGATGTTCGAGGTGCCGGAAGGTTTGACGATTCCGGCTAATGGCGAACTCGTTCTCGAACCGGGTAGCACTCACTTCATGATTATGGACAATGATGAAGCTATGGATGTGGGAGCTGAATACAAGCTCGTCATTGAGCTTTCCGACGGCTCTAGCATTACCCAGGACGTTGAGGTTCGCGTCCAGCCAGCAGGTGAAGAGGACTACGGTAATGACGGTGACCTGAACAACCCAGAGCACATGGGCGGCGGTGAGATGGATCACTCGGGTCACTAATTCTTGTGACGAGTTGGTCAAGTAATCGCTCGTCGTAAAGCGGGCGTGAGCTCAGGTACGTCGAGGAATTGACTAACTGGAATCTAATGGTGGCAGAAGCGCTGGGGTTGGCAGGTTATTGCAGCATATGCAACGAACTCCGGCGCTTTTCTTTTTCCGAAAAAGGTTTTCGATACGGTCGAATTGGATAGGCCAGTGGTTGCGCTGAAGCTATTAAAAAATTGGCGAATCCCCAGCCACCTCATGTGCTCCAGTTCGAAGTAATCAGAAAGGTAAGAGTGCACAAAATGTCCGAAGGCTTTTCCAGAAGGCGTTTTCTTGGCGGGCTCGGCACCGCCGCAGGAGCCTCAGCGCTCGCCCTGGGGGCGCCGGAAGCCCAGGCGATTGGGTTGGAACGTCCACAGGAAGAGCCGCCGAAACCGCCTTTGCAGACAGCAACCGTACCTTTTGATGGCGCTCACCAGGCGGGGATTGCGACGCCCGCACAGGCGAATCTATGGCTAATAGCCTTCAACGTGAAGAAGGGGGTAGATCGCAATCGCCTTCAAAACCTCATGCGTGCCTGGACGGATGATGCCCGCCGAATGACAGCCGGCAAGGCTACTCGAACGGATTTGGAACCCGAGCTCATGGGGAGTCCGGCCAATCTGACTATCACAGTTGGATATGGGGAAAACTTCTTCACAATCATCGATAGGGAAGACCAGAAGCCGGAGTGGCTGGGGGATCTGCCAAAATACGTTAACGATGAGCTTCGCCCGGAGTGGAACGGCGGAGACCTGTGCCTGCAGATTTGTGCGGACGACCCGGTAATGGTCTCTCATGCGGCACGAATGATGATCCGAAATGCGGGTTCCTATTTGGATGTCCACTGGGTGCAAGCTGGTTTCCAGCACGCCAATGGTTCTACGCAGGAAGGCGAGACCCCGCGCAATCTCTTCGGTCAGAAGGACGGTACGGTCAACCCGCGCACTCGTGAAGAATTCGACAAGCAGGTGTGGATTGATAGTGGTCCGGATTGGTTGCGGGGCGGTACAGCGATGGTTGTCCGCCGTATCGAAATGGATATTCCAGGCTGGGATGTGTTGGACCGCGAAAGCCGCACTGTTATTACCGGCCGAGATATCGGCACCGGCGCGCCAATTGGAGGTAAGGACGAGTTTGAGACCGTCGACCTGGCGAAGACTGATGAATATGGTCTGCCTCTGACGGATCCGAACAGCCATGTTGCGCTGTCAATGCCTCCGAAAGAGAAACCTAATCAGCGGATTCTGCGACGGGTCTACAACTATGACCTGCCACCGGAACCGAATGGTCGATTCGAGACCAACACCGGCCTGGTATTCATTTGTTTCCAGAAGGACCCGTTGGAGCAGTTCAATCCGATTCAAGAGCGGCTGTCCAAGAACGACCGTCTCAATCAGTGGATTTTCCACATTGGATCCGCCGTGTTTGTTATGCCACGAGGAACTTCTGAGGAGGAGTACTGGGCCCAGGACCTTTTCGGGGCCTGAGTTTTGACCGTGCGGTAAAGTGTGTGAACGACTGACGAAGGTCACCAGGTATGTGATTTTCGAAGACACTTTGAAAAGGAGTACACGCACGCCGTGTCAGAAGAATTTGCAACCCCAGCACCGTTTTCCGTGCCCGCAGGAGTTTCTGCGGGCGAGGCGATGAGAGACCTGGGTTTCCCGAACAAGGGCGTTGACGCCATCGTTTGTGTCCGCGACCCTGAAGGCAATTTGAAGGATCTGTCCTTTAAGCCAGAAGTGGAAACCGTCTTCGAGCCCGTTCCGGCGAATACTCCGGACGGTCGCGATGTCATCCGCCACTCTGCGACTCACGTGATGGCTCAGGCCGTGCAGTTGGAGTTCCCTGGGACGAAGCTGGGCATTGGCCCTGCCATCGACAATGGTTTCTACTACGACTTCCGTGTCGATGAGCCTTTCTCGCCGGAGGATCTCAAGCGCATCGAAAAGCGTATGAAGAAGATCATCAAGTCTGGTCAGCGATTCGAGCGCTTCGCGTTCGAGTCTGCCGATCAGGCGCAGGAAGCGCTTGCCGACGAGCCGTATAAGCTCGAGCTGATTGTTGAAAAGTCGGCCGGCAAGGTGTCCGAAGATGATGAGGCCAATGTCGACGTCGGTGGTGCAGGTACGACCTTGACCGGCTACCGCAACGTCAATCCGCGTACTGGCGAGACCGAGTGGTTTGATCTTTGCCGCGGCCCGCACGTGCCGACCACCCGCTACATCCCTGCTTTTAAGATCACGCGTTCTTCCGCTGCGTACTGGCGGGGTGACCAATCTCGAGATAACCTGCAGCGTGTTTACGGCACTGCGTGGGAGTCCAAGGAAGCGTTAGACGAGTACCTCGACCGCATGCTCGAGGCTGAGAAGCGCGATCACCGCCGTTTGGGCTCCGAGCTGGATTTGTTCAGCTTCCCGGATGAGATTGGTTCTGGTTTCCCGGTATTCCATGTCAAGGGTGGCATCATCCGCAACGAGATGGAGCAGCACTCCCGTCGCCGTCATATCGAAGCGGGCTATGACTTTGTGAACACGCCGCACGTAACTAAGGGTGACTTGTTCAAGAAGTCTGGTCACCTGGACTTCTACGCGGATGGCATGTTCCCGCCGATGCAGCTCGACGGCGAATATGACGAACACGGCAACTGCACCAAGGCTCCGCAGGACTACTACGTCAAGCCGATGAACTGCCCGATGCACAACCTCATTTTCGCATCGCGTGGTCGCAGCTACCGTGAACTTCCGATTCGTATGTTCGAGTTCGGCACCGTCTACCGCTACGAGAAATCAGGCGTTATCCACGGTCTTACCCGAGCCCGTGGCTTTACGCAGGACGATGCCCACATCTACTGCACCGAGGATCAGCTGGAAGAAGAGCTCACTAATGTCCTCGACTTCATCATTTCGCTTCTGCGTGACTACGGCCTGGATGACTTCTACCTGGAGCTGTCTACGAAGGACGAAAAGAAGTTCGTCGGCTCGGATGAAATTTGGGAGAAGTCCACAGCTATTCTCCAGCGCGTTGCCGATGCTTCTGGCCTCGAGCTCGTTCCTGATCCGGGCGGAGCCGCTTTCTATGGTCCGAAGATTTCCGTCCAAGCCCGCGATGCCATCGGCCGTACTTGGCAGATGTCGACGGTACAGCTCGACTTCAACCTGCCGGAGCGCTTCGAGCTCGAGTACACCGCACCTGACGGAACCAAGAAGCGCCCGATTATGATTCACCGTGCGCTTTTCGGCTCCATCGAACGTTTCTTTGGCGTCCTATTGGAGCACTACGCAGGTGCTTTCCCGGCTTGGCTGGCTCCGGAACAGGTTGTTGGTATTCCGGTTGCGGATGACTGTATCCCACACCTGGAGGACTTTGCTGCACAGCTGAAGTCTCGTGGCATCCGCGTCCACGTGGATACGTCCGATGACCGCATGCAGAAGAAGATTCGCAACCACACCCAGGCCAAGGTTCCGTTCATGATTCTGGCTGGTGCCCGCGACATTGAGGCAGGTGCCGTCAGCTTCCGGTTCCTCGATGGCACCCAGATTAACGGGGTGGCAGTTGAGAAGGCTGTGGACATCATCTGTGATTGGGTTGCTTCGCGGAATAACGAACAGCCGAACAAGGAGAATGTCTCTGCTCTCTAGAGGTCGTTAACGCTCTCTAATTCGACCGCGTTGTTTTAACTGGTGAACCACGCGTGGTAATCCAAAGAAGTTAACCGCGAGGTCGTAAACTACAGCAGAGAAATATATGTGGTCGGGGCTCGAATGGGTCCCGGCCACGCAACGAAGGGGATGGCAGTGAATCAGTCGGGAAGTGAAGAGTTGCCTCCGCAGCAGCAGGGCAATGCCGGCCAGCAGAAATCGTCTGATGGCGTATACGTCGACAGCGGTTACGGCGAACCGGATCGGCTCACGCGCTTATGGGCACCGTACCGGCTGGATTACATCGTCAAGCGTGGTGTGCATAACTCCAAGCCATCCCGTAACCCCTTCGTTGATTTGCCGAAGCAAAGCGATGAGGAAGCACTCATTATCGCTCGCGGCGAGTGGGTGTACGCCGTTTTGAATCTGTTCCCGTACAACCCAGGGCACCTCATGGTGGTTCCATATCGCGAAGTCGCCAACCTTGAGGACTTGACCGACGAAGAAACAGCCGAGATGATGCGATTTGCCAAGCATGCGGTTCGTACTCTCAAATCGGTTTCGCGTCCGCACGCCGTCAATGTAGGTTTCAACTTGGGCAAGGCCTCCGGCGGTTCGGTCGCCGATCACCTGCATATGCACGTCGTACCGCGCTGGTCGGGTGACAGCAATTTTATGACCGTAATCGATGGCACCAAAGTGTTACCGCAGGCTCTTCGTCAGACTCGCGAGTTGCTTGCCGACGGCTGGCGTGCCCTTAATCAAGAGGATGGGGCAGCATGCTGAGTGTCCGTGGCAGGGCTCCAATCCGCCCAGTAGTTGAACCGATTGCCGCTGCACTTTTGCGGGTCGGCATTAGCCCGAACACGGTCACCCTGGTGGGAACGGTAGTTTCCGTTCTGCTTGCGGTAATCCTGATTCCTACCAACCATCTTTTCGCAGCTGCGGTGTCAATCGCTATTTTCACTGCTTTTGATCTGCTCGATGGCACGATGGCCAGACTTCGAGGGCAGGGAACGAAATACGGAGCGACGCTGGATGCTTCCTGTGACCGCATTACGGATGCTGCACTGTTCGGGGCGATAGCGTATTGGGTGGTGTATCACCATGACGCGGATTCAGTGCTGCTTATTCTGACACTGATCACTATGGGATCTTCCCAGGTCATTTCCTACGTTAAGGCTCGGGCAGAAGCTAGCGGCCTCAAGGTCAACGGCGGTCTCGTCGAACGTGCGGAGCGCCTGATTATCGGTCTAATTGGCATCGGGCTCCAGGGGCTTGGCGTGGACTATGCCCTCTACGTAGCGATGTGGCTCCTGGCGATTGGGTCGGTATTCACCGTGGTCCAGCGCTTGTACATGGTGGCTAAGCAGCCAGGAGCGTTGGATCCCATCGCCCCGCCAGAAGGCGCAGCTGATAGTTCATCTACCAACCCTGACTCTGCTACGAAGTCCACGGGTTCGGCTGATTCCAACAACTAAAGGAGGATACGATGACTAGTTTCTTCCTGCCTCGCTCGAAAGATGATTTCGTTGCGCTCGGCTATATGGCCGGGTGGAAGATTTTTGGTCTGCTGCCGGAACGCGTGGCCTACCTTATCGGCAACATTGCCGCCGATCGTGTAGCAGCAAATCCCGCGACTACCCGCCAGCTTCGCAAGAACCTGGCTCGCGTTATGGGCTGTCCGCCTGAGGAAGTGCCGCAAGGTCTTATTCGGGCTTCCATGCGTTCCTATCTACGCTATTGGGTGGAGGCATTCCGGTTGCCCTCCATCGCGTCGCCAGAGTTGGCAGACACGGTCGAATCCACCAGCGATGGGCTCGAACGAGTTGCTGAGGCCCTCGAGGCCGGAGATTCCATCGTCATCCCACTGCCGCATTCTGGTAACTGGGATATGGCAGGTATGTGGCTCGTTTCCCGCCATGGTCGGTTCAGTACCGTGGCGGAACGGCTGAAGCCAGAGGTACTTTACGACGCTTTCGTGGAGTACCGCGAATCCCTCGGATTCCACATTCTCCCGCTTACCGGTGGCAAACCCGCGATGCCGGAACTGCAGAAGCGATTGGAAGAAGGTGGCGTTGTGTGCCTGCTGTCTGATCGTGACTTCGGCGGCCACGGGGTCCCGGTCACTTTTTTCGGCGAGCAGACGACAATGCCGGTCGGTGCAGCAAAGCTGGCACAGGACACGGGCGCTCGGCTTATGCCCGCGGGCCTGTCCTACACGCGCGATGGTTGGCGTTTTGTAGCGCATCCATTTGTGCCGACCGAAGGGCGCGAGCTGGCCGACATCGTCCAGGACATCGCTACAGTTTTTGAATCTGATATTGCTCAACATCCAGCGGATTGGCACATGATGCAGCCACTGTGGCCGGCGGATAAGAAGAGGTCAAAGTAGCCGTGCGAATCGGAATGGTGTGCCCGTACTCGTTCGATGTCCCAGGAGGGGTTCAAGCTCACGCGATTGACTTGTGTGAGGAGTTTATCCGTCGCGGCCACGAGGTTAGTCTTATCGGCCCGGCTAGCGCGCAGGCGGACGTGCCGGATTTCGTTGTTCGAGGTGGTGCCGCCATCCCGATTCCGTATAACGGCTCGGTCGCTCGGCTGTCTTTTGGTCCCCGCACGAGCCGTCGAGTCCGCACATGGATGGAGGAGGGTAGCTTTGACATTCTTCATATCCATGAGCCGAATTCGCCAAGTTTTTCAATGCTGTCGTTAGTAAACTCGGTCGGGCCAATTGTCGCGACCTATCACTCTGCGGCGACGGACTCCCTGGCATTGAAGCTGGCCACGCCATTTTTGCGGAAGTACCTTGAACGCATTCGGGGAGGCATCGCTGTCTCGGAAGTGGCTCGTCGCTGGCAGGTTGAGCAACTCGGCGGCGACCCGGTTCTCATTCCCAATGGTGTCCGTGTTGGAGATTTTGAGTCCTGCCCGGCCGCCTCATCGTTGCCTGAGATCCCGCCACGGCGTGAGGGGGTCTATCGGCTCGTGTTTCTCGGACGCTTCGACGAATCTCGTAAGGGCTTTGACGTGTTGCTCGACGCGCTGCCGGCAATACGTGCAGAGATTCCACAGCTTGAGGTCTGTGTTGTTGGTGATGGTGATGTCGCGGCAGCTCGTCGTAAAGCGGGCAGAAACGCAGATGTCCTGCATTTCGTCGGCAGACTGTCGGAGGATGCTAAGGCGTCAATACTCGCCGATGCGGATGCGTACATTGCCCCGCAGCGTGGTGGGGAGAGTTTCGGCATCGTGCTGGTAGAGGCGATGGCGGCGGGTGCGCCGGTGATCTCCAGCGACATCGATGCGTTCAAACTCGTGCTTGACGACGGCCATTACGGGCTTCACTTTGAAAACGGTAACTCCGCAGACCTTGCGGATGCAGTCGTACGGCTTTTGACGCAGCCCGAGTTGGGGGAGGAGCTACGTGCACTAGGTCATAAACGGGCTTGGGAATATGACTGGTCGCAGGTCGCCGACGGCGTTCTGCGTGTGTACGATACGGTGCGCATGGATGGCGAAAAAGTCGTCATTGCGCCATAGAGATTTCCGTCGTGGCAGCTGATTAAACGCAGCGGAGTGAAAGTGGGTTTTCGGTGGACGTAACCGTTCCAATCTGGGTCGTTGTCCTAGTCATTGCGCTGATTGTCGTACTCGTTAGCGGTTTGGTGGCTTCATCGACAGCGACGCGTTTGAACCGTATGCACATTCGCACGGACTTGGCGCGTTCTTCACTGGAAGCGGCGTTGGGGCGAAGGGCCGCAGTTGCTCGTGCCGCCTACCCGGAACTCGCCGGCGTAGTGACGAAGGTGGAAGCCACACCACTAAGAGCCAACAACACTGGGCAGCGCGCAGACGTGGAGAACGAACTGACTAGGAAAATTGTGGCGCTCTATGAGGAACAGCCAGTGGATCGAACGATGGCAATTGAGCTTTCTGACGCCCACACGCGGCTCGAGCTCGCCCGCCGTTTCTACAATGATGCGGTGACGGATACGAAAGCACTCCGAGCCAGGCCGCTAGTGCGCGCGCTGCGGCTGGCGGGTACTGCACCTGAACCGGAATATTTCGATGTTGCAGATGGACTGACAACGGCTTAATTGTGGGAAAACCCGATGTTGTGCTGGAAGTTTGTCGTGTTTTCTGACTCAATGAACAGCACTGTCTAGTTCAGGCGTTATAGTGTTAAACGACTACAAACAGTCACATTCACCAGTTTTATTAGGGAAGTAGGGTTCGTTGAGCACGGTTGAGAACAACTCCGGGCAGGGCACCGCACGCGTCAAGCGCGGTTTCGCTGAGATGATGAAGGGCGGCGTCATTATGGACGTCGTTACTCCGGAGCAGGCCAAGATCGCTGAGGATGCCGGCGCAACTGCCGTGATGGCGCTGGAGCGCGTCCCCGCCGATATTCGCGCAGAGGGTGGCGTGTCACGTATGTCTGACCCGGACATGATTGAGGGCATTATCAATGCCGTCTCCATTCCGGTTATGGCCAAGGCCCGTATCGGCCACTTTGTTGAGGCACAGGTTCTGCAGTCCCTCGGTGTTGACTTCATTGACGAGTCCGAGGTTCTGACCCCGGCCGACTACTCGAACCACATCGACAAGTTCGACTTCACCGTGCCGTTCGTCTGTGGTGCGACCAACCTGGGTGAAGCTCTGCGCCGCATCAACGAGGGCGCTGCCATGATTCGCTCGAAGGGCGAGGCCGGTACCGGTGATGTCTCCAACGCTGTGACTCACATGCGCACCATCCGCGCTGAGATTAACCGTCTGCGTTCTATGGCTCCGGACGAGCTCTACGTTGCCGCCAAGGAGCTGCAGGCACCGTACGAGCTGGTACGCGAGGTCGCTGAGACCGGTAAGTTGCCAGTCGTGCTGTTCACCGCAGGTGGCATTGCAACTCCGGCTGACGCTGCAATGATGATGCAGCTCGGTGCCGAGGGCGTCTTTGTTGGTTCCGGTATCTTCAAGTCCGGTGATCCGGAGAAGCGCGCCAAGGCTATCGTCCAGGCAACCCAGCACTACGATGATCCGAAGGTCATCGCCGATGTCTCCCGCGGTCTCGGCGAGGCAATGGTCGGCATCAACGTCGACGAGATTCCGCAGCCGCACCGACTCGCTGAGCGTGGCTGGTAAAAATGGCTAACATCCGCGAGGTATTAGATTTGGAGCAGATTGACCGGGACATTTTCCGTGGCCCAGTCATTAAGTCAATCCTGCAGCGCACTTTCGGTGGCCAAGTTGCCGGACAGTCCCTCGTCGCGGCGACGCGCACGGTGGGTAATACCTTCGCGGTGAACTCCCTCCACGCCTACTTTGTAGGCCCGGGCCGCCCCCATATCCCGACGGTGTACATGGTCAAGCGTATTCGCGATGGACGGTCTTTCTGCCACCGCTCCGTCGAAGCTGTGCAAGATGGCCGTACGATTTTCGTAATGCAGGTCAGCTTCCACCGTAAGGGGGATGAGGGACTCGAGCACTCTGACGTGATGCGCAAGGTGCCAGATCCTGAAGATGTGGTCACCGACACCTCTGAGATGACGAACACACGTCGTCTACTAATGCGCGAGTGGGCGGACTGGGATATCCGGGTAGTGCCGGATGATCAGTTCGAACACAACAAGTACACCCCGTCCCAGCAGCTGGTATGGTTCCGGTGCAAGGATCGCCTGCCGGATAACGAGACCTTCCACGTCTGCACGCTAGCGTACATGTCGGATATGACTTTGCTGTCATCGGCACTCGTTCCGCATCCAGGCGTTGAGGTCCAGGAAGCCAGCCTCGACCACGCGATGTGGTTTATGCGTCCGTTCCGTGCGGATGAATGGCTGCTCTACGACCAGATTTCGCCATCGGCGCACGCGGGTCGCGCACTGACTCACGGTCGCATCTTTAACCAAAAGGGCGAGCTCGTGGCCGTCGTCACGCAGGAAGGGCTGACCCGAAGCCTGGCCCCGGGTGTCGAGCCCGTGCCAGTGGCGACGAACTTCGATGCTCGCAGTGAGAACCTAGATTAATGACACAGGAAACAATCGGTATCCTCGCTCTTCAGGGCAACGTTGCCGAACACGGATATGTTCTTGACCAGCTCGGCGTCCCGCACCGAAAGGTGCGTTTGCCGCGCGACTTGGAAGGGCTTAGCGGCCTAATTTTGCCCGGCGGCGAGTCCACAACCATGAGCAAGCTGATGGTCTTCAATGAGCTTGAAGACCCGCTGCGGGAAGCCCTGCGCGATGGCCTTCCGGCATACGGCACCTGCGCCGGCATGATTTTGCTTGCCGACGAAGTGCTCGATACCCGTCCGGATGCCGTTAGCCTGGGAGCGATTGACATCACCGTCCGTCGTAACGCATTTGGCCGGCAAGTGGATTCCTTCGAAACTGACTTGGATATTCCGCAGCTAGCGATCAGCGGTGACCAGCCGCCTGTACACGCCGCCTTTATTCGCGCACCGTGGGTCGAGCGTGTCGGTGATGATGTTGAGGTGCTAGCGCGGGTGCCAGAATCGGCTGGAGAGACCGCAGGTACAGTGGTCGGAGTACAGCAGGGGGCTGCGATGGCCACCAGCTTTCACCCGGAGTCGACGGGGGAGACGCGGCTCCACGAGTTCTTTTTGCGAGAGCTTGTCGGCATTTAAATCCCCGGTTTGTATAATGAACACCTGACGAATTCCCATCTACATGGGTATTGACGAGAGGAATGGTAGGAACTAGCACATGGCGGGTCATTCAAAATGGGCAACCACAAAGCACAAGAAGGCTGCTAATGACGCCAAGCGCGCCAAAGAGTGGGCAAAGATGATCAAGAACATCGAGGTCGCGGCTCGTACCGGCGGCGGTGATCCTGCTGGTAACCCCACCCTCGATGACATGATTAAGAAGGCCAAGAAGGCCTCGGTTCCCAACGACAACATTGAGCGTGCCCGCAAGCGTGGTTCCGGCGAGGAGTCCGGCGGTGCTGACTGGGAGACGATTGTCTACGAAGGTTACGCACCTGGTGGTGTCGCTTTGATTGTGGAGTGCCTGACTGATAACCGTAACCGTGCTGCTTCCGATGTGCGCTCGGCGTTCAACAAGAACAACGGCAACATGGCAGACAACGGCGCCGTGGCTTACCTGTTCGAAAAGAAGGGTGTCGTCGAGCTGCCGAAGGGCGAGCTGACCGAGGATGACCTGCTTATGGCGGTTCTCGATGCTGGTGCAGAGGAGGTCAACGACCTGGGCGAAAAGTTCGAGGTTGTCTCCGCCTTTACCGATCTGATGAATGTCCGCACCGCTCTTGTCGATGCCGAAATGGAGTACGACTCCGCAGATCAGGACTACCGCGCTTCTACCACGGTGGCTCTCGATGCTGACGGTGCACGCAAGCTCTTCCGTCTGATTGACGCTCTCGAAGAGTCCGACGACGTGCAGAACGTCTACTCGAACGCCGACATCAGTGACGAGGTTCTCGCCGAACTCGACGACTAGGAGTTTGCTTGGCGACGGTTCCGCTGAGTGGCTTCCCTGCGTTAAAGGGGTGCCCGCGCAGGGTAGTCCGCAGCGCTGAATTGCGCGGTGAGCTGGTGTGAATGGAAGATCCCCATCGGAGAGTCGTCCGATGGGGATTTTTTTGGGGAAAAACTACGGGCTGCGCGTGTGAATACGGGCTGCACATGTGAAACTGTGCGAGTTTATGTCACTTTCAGGCGATTTTTCAGGTCATTTTCGTCATAAACGCAGTCAGTAACTCGCATTGGGGTAAGTAGCGAAGGGTGCCCGCCCGCCGACGCACCGGTCGATACGCCAGACGGACACACTTTTGCCAATAAACCCGATTTTGGTTTCTGAAAGTTTTAGTAGAACCGTTTTAAGAGAACCACTGAGTCGGAGGTCCCGCCATCAGCAACAGTGTGAAGACCACGGCGAGAACAATCAGGATGACGAATGCCGAGATAAACGGGCGTCGAATAATCATCGCGAGTGCCCACTCGAAAATGCCCTGTGGCTCCTCGGATTCGTCGGTAAAGCGCCAGGGCCGATCCAAGAGGCCTGCCTTCAGTGTGTTTCGTTCAAACGGATAGGTTGCGAATGGAATGATAGAAGAGGCGAGGCCGATGACACCGCGGCCAAAGCTCCACTGCTGGTTGATCCACACCATGATGGTGGTGACTACGTAGCACAGGAACGTAAAACCGTGGATGCCGCCGAAGATGGTGGTGGCGATGTCAGTGACTTTGAACAGGTACTTCAGTGCCAGCCCCAAGAGCAGCAGAGCCCACGTGACCATTTCAGCTGCAGCGAGAACGCCGTAGAGCTTCTTCGGTGAATTCATGGTGTTAAACCTATCAGAACCAACGGTTGGTACCCCGTGTAGCTACGATACAAACAGCTGTTCGAAATGTGGTATTAGTGGAGAGGTGAATTATCGAGCTGGATCTCTGCGGGTGATGGGTATCGACCCTGGCCTTACTCGTTGTGGTCTCTCCATTGCGGAAGGTGCTCAGGGCAGGAAAGTCATTCCCATTGCGGTGGGGGTCGCCCGCACACCAACCACGGCATCGTTGGAAGATCGTCTTCTACGGCTTTCCAATGCCGTGGAGCAGTGGATGGATGAGTACGAGCCGGACGTGGTTGCGATGGAACGGGTATTCGAGCGCGGCAACGTGTCCACCGTAATGCAGACTGCGCACGCGGTTGGTGTCCTTGTCCTCGCTGCGGCGAGACGCGGTTTGGAAGTGCATATGTACACGCCGTCGGAGGTAAAGAAGGCGCTTACCGGCAACGGTCGGGCTGATAAGAAGCAGATGACCATGATGGTGACGAGAATCCTCGGGTTGGAAACTCCGCCAAAACCTGCGGACGCAGCGGATGCGTTGGCCATCGCTATCTGCCACTGTTGGCGTGGTCCGGTTCTGCAACGCCAGCGCGACACCTTGGCTGCGCTTGCTAAGCAACACGAGGAGCGGGAGTTGGATCTTTCTCGCCGTGAGAATCCCTCGCGGTAGGGGAGCCTGCTAGAGCACACTTGTGAGTTCGGCGTTTATCGCGGTGTCTTTAGGGAAGCCGTAGTGAAAGGAATTGTGAGAAGTGATTGCATCTCTACGCGGTGAGGTTATCGATCTCGGTGCGGACTATTGCGTTATCGAGTGCGGTGGTGTCGGGCATTTGGTCACCATTACGGGCAGGTTAGCTTCTCAGTTGGTGAGGCATGAGCAAACTTTTATGTTGACCACAATGGCGGTTCGTGAAGATGCGATAACGCTTTTTGGTTTCGCCAACTCGCAGGAACGTGAGATGTTTGCGCTCTTGCGCACTGTCTCGACAGTGGGGCCAAAGGTAGCGATGTCTGTTCTTTCGGTACTGTCGCCGGCCGAGATTGCCAATGCGGTTGCCTCAAAGAATGCCAAGGCCCTGCAGGCGGCTAACGGCGTCGGCAAGCGATTGGCGGAGCGCCTGTTGGTTGAGTTGAAGGATAAGGTCGAGGTTTTCGCGGATAGGGCGGTATCCCAGCCGGAGGAAGCTGCAAGCGGAGCAGCGCCTGGCATTGTTTTGAAGGCAGATTTGGATCAGGTCGTTGGTGCTTTGGTCGGGCTTGGGTTCCCGGAAGCTGAGGCGAATGAGGCAGCGGAGACCGTTGTTCGGATTGATCCGACCTTGGATACATCAATGGCGCTGAAGGCGGCGTTAAAGACATTGGGCGAGAAGTAAATCCACGTCGAGGACCTGCAGCTACATTGATGATGAAAATTGGTAGTGCACTAGGATGAGGGGACTATGAGCGATATCGAGCGCACGGAGTTTAACGTGTCGGGCAATCCCTTCAGGGACTCTTTAGGTGGAGCAGCCAACGACCATTTTGGCGGTGGGGGAAATGGTGCACAACGTGATGTCGATGCCCGCGCTCAGGTCGAGGAAGTCGATGCGGAATCGAACCTGCGACCAAAGTCGTTAGGGGAGTTTATCGGCCAACCCAAGGTCCGCGAGCAGCTGGATTTGGTGCTCTCCGGGGCACGGGGACGAAATGTGACTCCGGACCACATTCTGCTGTCGGGACCTCCCGGCCTGGGTAAGACCACCATGGCCATGATTATTGCGCAGGAGATGGGGTCCTCCCTGCGAATGACGTCCGGTCCGGCGCTTATTCGCGCTGGCGATTTGGCAGCAATGCTGTCGAACCTGCTCGAGGGCGATGTACTATTCATTGACGAGATCCACCGCATTGCCAGGCCCGTGGAGGAAATGCTCTACATGGCAATGGAAGATTTCCGTATTGATGTCATCGTGGGAAAGGGGCCTGGAGCTACGTCAATTCCACTCGAGATTCCACCTTTTACGCTGGTAGGCGCAACGACGCGCTCGGGTATGCTGACTGGCCCACTGCGTGACCGTTTCGGTTTTACTGCGCAGATGGAGTTCTACGAGGTCGAGGATCTGACAAAGGTGGTTACCCGTGCCGCTGGGATCCTCGGGGTGGATATCAGCCCTGAGGCTGCAGTGGAGATTGCCTCGCGTTCGCGAGGTACGCCGCGAATTGCCAACCGTCTACTGCGTCGCGTTCGCGATTTCGCAGATGTTCACTCCGGTGGCGTTATTGATCTTGGTGCGGCCAAGGCGGCGTTGATTGTCTTCGATGTCGATGAGCTTGGGCTGGACCGCTTGGACCGCGCAGTGCTGACTGCCCTGGTCAAGGGGCACGGTGGCGGCCCGGTGGGCGTGAATTCCCTGGCGTTGGCAGTCGGTGAGGAGCCCTCGACTGTGGAAGAAGTGTGCGAGCCCTACCTGGTCCGTGCCGGGATGATTGCGCGTACATCGCGCGGACGCGTGGCAACTGCCCGAGCATGGCGGCACTTGGGGTTGCAGCCGCCGGAGGGAACTATCGGAGAATAGCTTTCTCATCGACCCGGCCGGGGCAGTGTGGAATTGCTAGCTGGCAATTCGTTAAACTCGGCAGACATGGATCAAACTATTCTCCTCCTACTTATTTTCTTGTTCCTGGCGCTGCCAATTTGGCAGATTATCAAGCAGAACAAGCAGGTGCGCACCATTCGGGACATGCAGGATAAGTTGGCCCCGGGCGCAGAGGTCATCACCGGTTCCGGTATGCATGGTGTGGTCGTTGATACGACCGAAACGACCGTCGACCTCATCATTGCTGACGGCATCGTGACCCGTTGGGAAAAGGGCGCCATTGCCCGCAACCTCACCACCGGTACCGGAGCTAGCTACGCTCACCGTGACCGACGTGGCCGTGTTTCCGATGCGCCAGATGACCACGTCGGCGACGTCCAAGAAATCACCGGCCACGGTCCGGCTGACAATGCAGCTTCGGACGCCAATGAGCAGGTTGAGAACCCAAATACTTCGAGTACCCCGGATAACCCGGGTACAGACGGTTCCGCTTCCACCGAAAAGCAGTAGCAGTTTTTTGCACGCCCACACTCCGCCGGTTTGCATGCATCCAAGCTGTCGCGTGCGCCGTGAGGCTAGCGGGCGCGTCCCAGGTTTCGCCGTCGGCAAGCGTGGGCAAGATTTTCACTAAATAGGTACAAGTCAAAACCGGCGCACTACGCTAAATCGGTTATTCTCTAGCGGTTGGTGTTTATAGCTTTGCTTAGCGACGCCCGCAATGCCTCTTCCTGGTATCGCGCGATTTCGCGGTGCGGTTATAGACCTGCGTTTCTACCCGAAGCGCTTAAGTACCTAAACGTCACGATTCAGGAGACTTTGCTTTGAACAGCAAATCCAGATCCGGTGCGAATACATTCAAGAGGAACTGGCCGCAGTGGCTGTTGGCACTGTTTGTTGGCTTCCTCATCCTTACGTACGCACTCGTCTTTTTCACCGGCGGCGGATCAGCCAAGCCAAAGTTGGGCATCGACTTGCAGGGTGGTACCCGAGTAACCTTGGTGCCGCAGGGCGAAAAGCCGACGCGCGATCAGCTGGACCAGGCTCGCAAGATTCTGGAGAACCGCGTAAACGGCATGGGCGTCAGCGGCGCTCAAGTTGTCACCGACGGTGACACGCTGGTCATTACCGTGCCGGGTGAAGACTCACAGGAGGCGCGTACGCTCGGCCAGACTTCGCAGCTCTTCTTCCGTCCGGTAGAACAGCCCACCCAGGGCCCTGATGAAGCTGCCTTTGGCGAGGTAGTTAAGAAGACTGCTGAAGATTGGGTGTCAGTCGGTGTCCTCTCGAAGGAGGACGCCACCAAGCGTGTTGATGACCTCTACAAGGACATGAACGAAACGCAGAAGCGTGCAATTGATGCCTTCAAGGAACAGAACCCAGATCAGCCGGTTCCCGAGGAGCTGTCCAAGTCGCTGGGCGAGGCCCCGAAGTTGGACGCAACAGCTCCGGCAAAGCCGGCGAACTCAATTGAAGCGGCCGAGCTGCGTACGAAGGTTCGTGACGTGCTGTTGGCGACTCGCCAGTCCGAAGACCCAACGACACAGTTTGCAGCCGCTGCGCTGATGACCTGCGATAACCGCGATGCAGTTGATCCGCTACAGGGTGCCGATGACCCGGCCAAGCCGCTGGTGACCTGTGCGCCCGAAGGCGGTAAAGCCATCTTCCTGGGCAAGGCTCCGCTGTTGATTGGGCAGGAGGACGAGGCCAAGGGCCAGCGTCTGTCCGGCGACGCTATTGATACCAATGCGCCGATTAACGGTGGTTACGATCAGCAGTCTGGTCAGATTCAAGTCTCCTTTAGCTTCAAGTCCGGGAAGAATGACACCGGCGCTCGCACATGGACCAAGTTGACCAATGACTACTTGCAGCGGCAGGTCGCTATCGTGTTGGACTCGAAGGTCATTTCCGCCCCGGTGATTCGGGAGGCAACCCCAGTTGGTTCTGCCACCCGCATCACGGGCGACTTCTCAATCGACGAGGCACAGGGGCTGGCCAATAACCTGCGTTATGGTGCACTGCCGCTGTCGTTCGCAGGTGAGGACGGCGAGCCGGGCGGCACCACCACGACTATCCCGGCCATGCTTGGTTCGGCTTCCTTGGAAGCCGGTCTGCTTGCCGGCATTATCGGTATCGCCCTGATTGTCGTATACGCGATTGCTCTCTACCGCGGCCTGGGCGTGATTTCGCTGGTCTCGCTGGCAGCAGCTGGAGCGATGGTCTACGGCGTCCTTGTCCTTCTTGGTCGTTGGATTGGCTACTCGCTCGATCTCGCTGGCATCGCCGGCATCATCATCTCTATCGGCGTAACGGCTGACTCCTTCATCGTCTTCTTCGAACGCATTAAGGACGAAATCCGCGCGGGTAGAACTTTCCGCTCCGCGGTTCCGCACGCTTGGCGACGAGCACGGCGCACCATCCTATCGGGTAACTTTGTGTCCATCATTGCGGCTGTGGTTCTTTACATCCTGGCCGTTGGCGATGTCCGCGGTTTCGCGTTCACACTTGGTCTCTCCACAGCATTCGACATTGTGACGGCTTTCCTCGTGACTGCGCCGTTGGTCATCCTGGCTACTCGTAAGTGGCCAGCTTTGTCCAAGCCGTCGATGAACGGCTTCGGCTCGGTCATGGAGATTGCACAGAGGAATAAGACTGTAGCTGCCGGTAAGAAGGCCGGAGCCTCCGATGCCTCCGCCAGTACGGCCGCCGACACCGGTGCAGCTCACTCCAGCGCGAATGAGGGGAAGTAGGAATCCATGAATACTACTCAGACGAATCCGGCGCTAATCACTGAGCCAGAAAGCGTGAAAGACGACTCCTTCTTCCGCCGCCTCTACACCGGCGAGGGTGGAATCAACATCGTCGGCAAGCGGAAGCGCTGGTACCAGATTGCCGTCGCCATCATCGTTGTTGCTTTCGCAGCGATGCTGATTCGCGGGTTCAGCTTCGGTATCGACTTCGAGGGCGGTACCAAGATGACTATGCCGCCGGCCTCAGTGACAACTGAGCAGGCCGAGGAGGTTTTCACTGAGGCGACCGGCGTGAAGCCGGAGCTGGTGCAAATTATCGGTTCTGGTGAGGGCCGAATCCTGGAGATCACCTCTGAGAAGCTGACTCAGGACCAGATTAATAGTGCTCGTATCGCGTTGAATGATGCATTCAAGCCCGTCGATGTGCAGGGGCAGCAGACCCCGGATGCCATTGGTGACTCGACCGTGTCGGAGTCGTGGGGCTCTTCGATTACCAACCGAATGCTGCTGGCTGCAGTGGTGTTCCTGGGTCTGGTGTTCATCTACATCACCATTCACTTCGAGCGCGACATGGCCATTGCCGCAATTCTCGCCCTGGTTGTGGATGCAATCGTGATTATGGGCATCTACGCGCTCATTGGTCTTGACGTCACCCCGGCAACCATTATCGGCTTGCTGACAGTGCTGTCGTTCTCCCTGTACGACACCGTCGTGGTTTTCGACAAGGTCGACGAGAACACGGCAGGCTATCGTTCATCGACCCGTAGAAGTTACGCCGAGTTGGTGAACCTGGCGGTCAACCAAACCATCATGCGTTCTATCAACACCACGGTGTCGACGCTCCTGCCAATCCTGGCACTGATGGTCATCGCCGTGGGCATGCTAGGGGTCGGAACGCTGAAGGACCTTGCACTCGTTCAGCTCATCGGCATTATTCAAGGTACGTTCTCTTCGATCTTCCTGGCTTCGTCGCTGTTGGTGTCTCTTAAGTCGCGGCAGCGTGAATACCGCAAGCATGAAGAGGCGGTACTGTCTGCCCGCGCAAAGGCATCTGAGGGAGCCGGTTCGGGCACCGATTCCGCCACCACTGATGTTGCGGAGGACTCGGCCTCGAAGGAGCCGTCGGCAAGCGAGATGGAGCAGTCGACGCCGAAACGAACGGTGACGACTCCGAAGCTTGAGGGCGATGAAGACAAGCCGCTGTCCTGGCGTCCGGGGCAGTAGGAGGTAGCGCCTCCCAGTGGTTCGGGTGAAACTACTTTAAAAGCGCATTGTGCGGGTATCGTTGACAGGTACCCGCACTTTTTCTTTTCGCCGAAAAGGAGCTTAAACCTGTGTCGTATGCACACGCGCGAGAGGCATTGGCCGACCAGATTCGCTTCGTGCCCGATTTTCCAGTTGAGGGCGTGCTCTTCGAGGACCTAACGCCGGCGCTTGCCGACGCCACGACGTTCGCCCTGCTTGTGGACGAGATTTCCGCCAAGGTGGAAGAGTTCGGGGCTGATGTTATAGGCAGCCTCGATGCGCGTGGATTCCTGCTGGGTTCTGCGGTGGCGTACAAGCTCGGACTGGGAGTGCTCGCTATTCGTAAGAAGGGTAAGCTCCCACCACCTGTGCTGACGGAGACCTATGAACTGGAATATGGTACGGCCGCGCTTGAGATTCCGGCTAGTGGGTTTGAGCTGAAGGGCAAGAAGGCCGTACTTGTCGACGATGTGTTGGCAACTGGTGGCACCCTGTGTGCAGCTCGCGCTCTGCTGGAGACAGCTGGTGTCGAGGTGACCGGGCTGTGCACCGTGCTGGAGGTTGAAGGCCTGGGCGCTCGGGAGAAGCTTGCTGATCTGCCTCTGTACGTGGTTAATAAGGGGTGAATGAGCCATGGCTGAAGGGCCCGCACGCCGTTATGGTGCTCGCCTAGCGCGAAGCCTTACCGGTAACAGAACGAAGACCCGCCCGGTGCTAGATCCCCTTGTCGCGGTGCATCGGCAGGTGCATCCGCGCGCGGATTTGGCTGTGCTTCAGCGTGCCTACGATACCGCCGAGCGCCTTCACGACGGCGTGTACCGGAAATCCGGCGAGCCATACATCACTCACCCGCTTGCAGTCGCCACTATTGCCGCCGAGATTGGTATGGATACCACCACGCTGGTGGCGGCGTTGCTGCATGACACGGTCGAGGACACCGATTACACGCTGGAGGACCTGGAGCGGGACTTCGGCCCAGAGGTCGCGCGACTAGTCGACGGCGTGACCAAATTGGACAAGGTTGCGTTGGGCTCCGCCGCCGAGGCAGAGACCGTGCGAAAGATGATTATCGCCATGAGCCAGGACCCGCGCGTGCTGGTTATCAAGGTGGCCGACCGGCTGCATAACATGCGCACAATGCGTTTCCTGCCGCCGGAAAAGCAGGCTAAGAAGGCCCGCGAGACCCTCGAGGTGATTGCACCGCTGGCGCATCGTTTGGGAATGGCCAGCGTGAAGTGGGAGTTGGAAGATCTCTCCTTCGCCATTTTGTACCCGAAGAAGTACGACGAGATTGTGCGTTTGGTCGCAGACCGAGCGCCGCAGCGGGACCGGTACATCCAGGAAGTCTCCGAGATGATCCAGAAGGATCTGAAGGAGTCTCACATTGCTGCTGAGGTACAGGGCAGGCCGAAGCACTACTGGTCGATTTATCAGAAGATGATTGTCCGCGGCCACGAGTTCGACGAGATTTTTGACCTGGTCGGACTTCGAGTTCTGGTGGACACGACCAAGGACTGCTACGCCGCCATGGGCGCCGTCCACTCGCTATTCAAACCCATGCCGGGGCGATTCAAGGACTATATTTCCGCGCCGCGCTTCGGGGTTTACCAGTCGTTGCACACAACGGTCATTGGTCCAGGTGGGGCCCCGCTAGAAGTGCAGATTCGCACCCATGAAATGCACTACAACGCTGAGTACGGCATTGCCGCACACTGGCGCTACAAGGAAACAAAAGGCTCTCATAAGGGAGATTCCGCCGAAGTCGATCAGATGGCGTGGATGCGTCAGCTGCTGGATTGGCAGCGCGAGGCTGCAGATCCTAACGAGTTCCTGGACTCCCTGCGTTATGACCTCTCAGTCACTGAAATTTTTGCGTTCACGCCTAAGGGTGATGTCATCACATTGCCCGCGGACTCCACGCCGGTCGACTTTGCCTACGCAGTCCATACTGAAGTAGGTCACCGCTGTATTGGTGCCAAAGTCAACGGCAAGCTAGTGGCGTTGGAATCACCGCTAAAAACTGGCGACCGCGTCGAGATCTTCACGTCCAAGGATGCCCATTCCGGTCCGTCTAAGGACTGGGAGAAGTTTGTTAAAACTCCCCGCGCGCGGGCAAAGATTCGTCAGTGGTTTGCCAAGGAGCGCCGTGAGGAGGCGCTCGATGCCGGACGTGACGCGCTGGCTGCAGAGGTACAGCGCGGCGGTCTGCCGATGCACCGCCTGTTCACTCCGGCGTCCATCAAGCAGATTGCCTCCGAGCTGCACTATGCGGATGTCGATGCGCTCTATACCGCTATCGGAAAGGGACAGGTCTCAGCGCAGCATGTGACTCACCGCCTGATGGCGCAGTTCTCGAGCACGGACGATGCCGAAGAGCAGTTGGTCTCCCGCACGCCAATTTCAAAGATGAGCGTGCACAACACTCCGCGCCGCGCTGACAGCACGGGTGTGTTGGTAGAAGGCAGCGCGGATATGGCCGCTAAGCTTGCCAAATGCTGTACGCCTGTGCCGGGAGATGCCATCTTTGGCTTCGTCACCCGCGGCGGTGGGGTCAGTGTGCACCGTACGGACTGCACTAATGCGGAGAAGCTGCACCAGGAGCCCGAGCGCATTATCGAGGTCTCCTGGGCAACAGATTCCTCCGGTGCGGTCTTCATGGTTACGGTGCAAATCGAAGCACTTGACCGTCACGGACTGCTCTCGGAGATTACTCGCGTCTTCTCCGATCAGAGGGTCTCAATCCTGTCGACGTCCTCCCATACCTCCGATGACCGCGTTGCCGTAATGCGTTTTAGCTTCGAGGTTTCGGACACTAAGCAGATGGGCTATATCTTCAACATTCTGCGCGGTGTCGAGGGAGTCTTCGATGTTTACCGCATTACTTCTGGTCAGTAGCTGGTTTAGCAGCGCATCGATATGTGAATAAAGATTGAGGCCGCGTCGGTATTAAAACAGGGCCAAGGTGAAACACCTTGGCCCTGTTTTTGATGAATTTCTCAATCAGTTAGTTGAGTCGACTACTTGACTTCCGCCTTCTCAATACGGACTTCCTTAGCTGGCTTACCGTCAGAGGTACCGCCACCCTCGATACCATTCTTCGCAATGTCCGCAACCGTCTTGGTGCCCTCGTCAGTCATGGAGCCAAGCACGGTGTACTGCGGTGGCAGCTGAGAATCTGCCCAGTTGAGGAAGAACTGGCTGCCGTTGGCATCCGGGTCGTTCGGGTTTGCCATGGCGATAGAGCCCTTCGGGTACACCAACGGGGTGTTCTGATCCAGACCGGAATCCTTGACCGGCCACTCGCCAGCGAACTTGAAGCCCGGGCCGCCGCTACCGGTACCAGTCGGGTCACCACACTGGAGAACGTTCAGGCCACCACCGGTGATACGGTGGCACACGGTGTCGTCGAAGTAGTTGGACTTGGCCATGTGCTCAATCGCATTGACACCGCAAGGTGAAATAGCGCGGTCCAGCTCCATCGGAATGTCGCCCTGGTTAGTCTTCAGAGTGATGGTTACAGTGCCAGTGGCGGGAACATTGTCGGTAGCTGGCTTATCGATGTCCTTCGATGCCTCGCCATCATCCGGGTAGTCACAGGTCACGGTTTCCGGAAGCGGGGAAGAGCGCTTCATCGGAACCTTTTCACCGCTGACGGGAGTAGCTGTGAGAGCTGCAGGCTCGACTGGCGTCGTAGATTCATTAGCGGCCTCGTTGTCGTCAGCGCCGCCAGCCGTGGTCAGCAGGTAGATTCCGCCTCCGATAAAGAGCAGGATAGCCAAGGTGGTTACGACAACGCCCAGTGGCTTCAGCTTCTCGGCACGCGCACGGCGCTTAAGTTCGCGCTCGAGCGTCCGCATCGCATCTTTGCGCCTTTGCTCATTATTGGCCACTAGTCTCTCTCCGTATCTCTTAGTCATCTATTGCCGGTGACGGAACACCAGCGGACGATTTTGCCCATAGATAGTGACCGAGTTTGAGGTGAAAGCTCAGTCGGTCACCGTCGCGTACACAATCGACCATTATGCCCGGAGTCGCTTCTCATTTGCGAGATGACAGGCCAAGTCGCCATGGGAAAGGGCGTTCCGCTTTAGCACGTAGAGCTTCGACAGCCTCTTTGATGCCGACACCGGGGTGTTGGCGACGGTACTTCTTCACCTTCTCTGGCGTGATGCAGCTCTTACTTCTGTTTGTACCTTCGACAACACGACTACGACGATGTCGAGTTAGACTCCTCGTGCCCAGGATTGTCACGGCTGACATGAAAAGGATTGAGGTCAGCAGCGGATAGCCTGCTAGGGCCGTTCCCACCGTTGTCACGATGAAAATAGTGATAGTTGCTAAGTACACATTCTGCATAAAGATTCCAATCGTCAGTTTCAATTGCCAAGAACAGTTCTACGAGTTTCGCCGCCTATCAGCCGTCGTTTTAGCGGGAACTTAACAGCGTGATAAATGAACCCAGCTCGAGCCAAGCAGACACTCGATAGAATGTGTGCTATGGAGATTTTTGGTTTTGCAGCCGGCCCTTTTCAGACCAACTGCTACGTGGCAACAGGCACTCCGGAGATGGACGACTTGGCTACCCCGTGCGTCATTATTGACCCGGGCATGGGGGCACTTGAGGTTGTGCGCACTGAGGTTGAGAAACGAAATTGGAAGCCGGAGGCAATTCTGTTGACGCATGGCCACATCGATCACATTCGCGATGTCGCGGAGGCTGCCGACTTCTGGGATATCCCCGTCTTCATTCACGAAAGCGACAATGTGTTGCTGGCCAATCCGAAACTCGGCGGTTCTTCTTTCGGACACCTCTTTGACATCGAGTCCATGCAGGCTTATACGAAAGCCGATTTCTTCGAGGATGGCGACGAAGTAAAGTGGGCAGGGTTGAATTTCGAAGTCATTCACGCACCGGGTCACTCACCGGGGTGCGTAATGCTGCGCGCTTCCGATGGGGAAGATGAGATTATCTTCAGCGGGGACGTCCTCTTTAAGGGGGCTATCGGTCGCGTAGATTTACCGGGCAGTAGTCCGGAGCACATGCAGCAGTCGTTGAAGGATAAGGTTCTCCCGCTGGCGGATGACCTCATGATTCTTCCGGGCCATGGCTCCGCATCGTCGATAGGCGAGGAGCGCGAGACCAACCCCTTCCTGCAAAACCTCACCTAGCCTGGCTGACACGTCGTGAGAGTTGGCAGGTAGAGTTAGCGGAGTGAACTCTAGCCAGAAGCCAAAGAAGTTGAAGCCATTCTCCGCGCCCAAGGGCGTGCCGGATTACGTCCCGCCGGTCTCCCGCGAATTCGAGGCGGTACGAAACTCATTCCAGCACCGCGCACGACTTGCGGGCTATGAGCACATTGAGCTGCCAATTTTCGAGGAAACCGGGCTTTTTGCACGCGGCGTAGGTGAATCGACGGACGTCGTCACCAAGGAGATGTACACGTTCGCCGACCGCGGCGACCGCTCGGTCACCCTGCGCCCGGAGGGTACCGCGGGCGTGATGCGCGCGGTCATTGAGCACAATCTGGACCGCGGTCAGTTGCCGGTCAAGCTTTCCTACGCGGGGCCGTTCTTTCGCTATGAACGCCCGCAGGCCGGCCGTTACCGTCAGTTGCAGCAGGTTGGCGTAGAGGCGATCGGCGTCGATGATCCTGCGCTGGACGCTGAGGTCATCGCGCTTGCCGACGCATGTTTCCGCGGGATCGGCCTGGAAGGATTCCGGCTTGAGCTGACAAGCCTCGGTGACAACACCTGTCGCCCCGAATACCGCGCTAAGCTGCAGGAATTCTTGTTTGATCTGCCGCTGGACGAGGAAACTCGCCACCGTGCAAACATCAACCCGCTGCGCGTCCTCGACGATAAGCGTCCGGAAATGCAGGAAATGCTCACTGACGCGCCGCTGATGCTAGACCACCTTTCGGACAGCGCTCGCAATCACTTTGAAGTTGTGACTGGACTGTTGGATGACATGAAGGTGCCGTATGTTATCAACCCGCGAATGGTGCGGGGACTGGACTACTACACCAAGACTTGCTTCGAGTTTGTTCACGACGGCCTTGGTGCTCAGTCGGGTATCGGTGGCGGTGGTCGCTACGACGGGCTGATGGCGCAGCTCGGCGGCCAAGAGCTGTCGGGCATTGGCTTTGGTTTGGGTGTGGATCGTGCACTGCTCGCGCTGGAAGCGGAGGGCAAGCAGGCTAGCGACGGTCGACGCGTCGATGTGTATGGTGTTGCGCTCGGTGAAGAAGCCGCTCACACTATGGCGGTGCAGATCAATAAGTTGCGCCAAGCGGGTATCCGCGCGGATATGTCCTACGGTGGCCGCGGGCTGAAGGGTGCAATGAAGGGTGCCGATCGCGCTGGAGCCCGATTTGCGTTGGTCCTCGGCGAATCTGAATTGGCTGCGGGCGAGGTTCAGCTGAAGAACCTCGAGTCCCACGAGCAGCACGCGGTGGCCCTAGATGCACTGGTTCAGGAGTTGCAGTCGCGCATCTAGGAAACGCGCATTTGTTGAGTGCGGAGTCTAGCTGTAGACACCGCGCTCGAGAGTGTCGCACTGCGCCATCTTGCCGGATTTGTAGCCGGTGAGGAATGCCTTCGTACGCTGCTCAGCTGAGCCGTGGGTCCAGGAGTCTGGCTGGACACCACCGCCGGAATGCTGCTGGATGGTGTCATCACCGATGGCCTTCGTAGTTTTGAGGGCATCGGCAACTTGCTCGTCGGAAAGCGGTTCGAGGATTGCGTCCGGCCCCTTGTCCGCGTAATGAGCCCAGATACCCGCATAGCAGTCTGCCTGCAGCTCAATCTTTACGGCATCGGAATCGGGGCCAGGCTCGTTGTAGTTACTGCGGCCGAGCGTACCCTCCAAATTTTGGATATGGTGACCGAATTCGTGGGCTACGACATACTCCTGCGCGAGCGGGCCGTTGCCTCCGCCCATGCGCTCCAGGGTGCTAAAGAACTCCGTGTCGAAGTAGGCCGTTTGATCGGCGGGGCAGTAGAACGGGCCGGTGGACGAGGACGCTGCGCCGCAGCCCGACTGAGTGGAGCCTTCAAAGAGGACTAGGCCTGGGTTCGTGTACCCGATGCCGGCCTGCGCGGGGAGCTGTTCTTCCCAGACTCGGTCGACCGAAATACCGGTGAATTCCATGCGGCAGTCGATGCGGCTGTTGGCATCTTCGCCGGTCTTGCAGGGATCCTCACCAGGGGACTGCTGTGCAGTCTGAGAGGACTGATTGTTCTGGGCACCTGTCAGCTGTCCCAATTGTCCCGGGTCACCGCCGAGAAGTAAGTACAGGCCAATGAGGACAAGGCCGCCGATACCGCCACCGCCTACGGCGATAGCGCGGCCACCACCCGAGCGTCGCTCGGCACGAGCCGAGCTCTTTTGGAAGTCATTCCGGAAGGTCATAGGAGTAAGACTATTGCATAAGGTGCGGAAAACGGGCCATTGAATAGCGCTGCGTCATAGTAACCGCATGTAAATCAACGTCAGGACCTACGGAGAACTTTGTCAAAATGAGTACATGAAGCCCGAGGTAGACCCAAGGCGATGACCGGTAATAAGCAAAATAGCCGGGGTCTTCTTCTCACCTTTCTGGCTTCAAGGTAGACTACACGGACGAAACCGCTATCCACAGCGTTAATCCCTATAGCACCAATTTTGGAAGGACCAATTCGCAGTGCTTCGTACGCATCTTGCCGGAGACCTCCGCGCTGACCTCGCCGGCAGCACAGTAACCCTGACCGGTTGGGTAGGACGCCGCCGTGACCATGGTGGCGTGATCTTCATCGACATGCGTGACCGCTCCGGTTACGCCCAGGTTGTGTTCCGCAACAGCGAAGTTGCTGAGCGTGCACACCACCTGCGCAGCGAATACTGCATTCAGGTCACCGGTGTCGTTGAGAAGCGCCCGGAGGGCTCCGAGAACCCGAATCTGGCATCGGGTGAAATTGAGGTCAATGTTACGGAGCTGACCATCCTCAACGAGTCGGCGGCATTGCCGTTCCAGCTCGAGGATGTTGGAACTTCTGGCACTGTGGGCGAAGAAGCCCGTCTGAAGTACCGCTACCTAGACCTACGCCGTGAAGGCCCGGCCAAGATTATGCGTCTTCGTGCGGCTGTCAACCGCGCAGCCCGTAAGGTGCTGGACAGCCACGACTTCACCGAAATCGAGACTCCGACGTTGACTCGCTCTACGCCGGAAGGTGCTCGTGACTTCGTGGTGCCGGCTCGTTTGAAGCCGGGCACTTTCTACGCACTGCCGCAGTCCCCTCAGTTGTTCAAGCAGCTGCTTATGGTCGCTGGCATGGAGCGCTACTACCAGATCGCCCGCTGCTACCGCGATGAGGACTTCCGCGCTGACCGCCAGCCGGAGTTCACTCAGCTCGACGTTGAGATGAGCTTCGCCGAGCAGGACGATGTCATTGCGCTGGCAGAAGAGATTCTGGTTGCTATCTTCGCTGAGGCCGGTGTCACTGTTCAGACCCCGATTCCACGCATGACCTTCAAGGAGGCCATGGAAAAGTACGGTTCTGACAAGCCGGACCTGCGCTTCGACATTCCGCTGGTGGAGTGCACCGAGTTCTTCAAGGACACCACTTTCCGTGTCTTCCAGAACGATTACGTCGGTGCAGTTGTTATGGACGGTGGCGCATCGCAGCCTCGTCGTCAGCTCGACGCTTGGCAGGATTGGGCCCGCCAGCGCGGCGCAAAGGGCCTGGCCTACATCCTCGTTGGGGAGGACGGCACTCTGGGCGGCCCGGTTGCCAAGAACATTACTGACGCAGAGCGTGAAGGCATCGCGGCGCACGTAGGCGCGAAGCCGGGTGACTGCATCTTCTTCGCTGCAGGTGACGCTAAGAGCTCCCGTGCACTGCTGGGTGCTGCTCGTGGAGAGATTGCCAAGAAGCTCGGCCTTATCAAGGAAGGCGACTGGGCATTCACCTGGGTCGTCGACGCACCGTTGTTCGAGTCGGCTGCCGACGCTACCGCTTCCGGTGACGTTGCGCTGGGCCACTCGCAGTGGACTGCTGTGCACCACGCCTTCACCTCGCCGAAGCCAGAGCACATGGATACCTTCGACAAGGATCCGGGCAACGCACTGGCTTACGCCTACGACATCGTCTGCAACGGTAACGAAATTGGTGGCGGCTCCATTCGTATTCACCGCCCAGATGTCCAGAAGCGCGTCTTCGACGTTATGGGCATCGGCGAGGAAGAGGCACAGGAGCAGTTCGGCTTCCTGCTGGACGCCTTCCAGTACGGCGCTCCGCCGCACGGTGGTATCGCATTCGGTTGGGACCGTATCGTTTCCCTGCTGGCCGGCGTTGACTCCATTCGCGAAGTTATCGCCTTCCCGAAGTCCGGTGGCGGCGTTGATCCGTTGACTGACGCCCCGACTCCGATTACCGCTCAGCAGCGCAAGGAGACCGGTATCGACTTCAAGCCGAAGCCAAAGCAGAAGGCAGACGGCGTTAAGGCAGCAGCCGCCGCAGGCGACAACAAGTAAACAAAGAAATCACATTGCGAGGAATGTGATCTGCCACTCCAGCGTGAACAGCGCGAGTGGCGCCAATTCCTCCTAACCAAGGCGGTACTGGCCACAACGCAACATCCGTATCGCCTGACTGAAACTGGCTCATTGAAAGGGCATTCAATGGAGTACTCGGACGACGCTGCAGCAGAAGTTGACAGCGTAGTTAAAGACGCAGCGACACTGCTTTCCGCACGATTCGGCGGCACTCCAGTGTTGTCGGATCCAGAAGTACTTACAGGCCAGTCAAACGCTCTTGTTGTCCGCGTACGGGTCGCCACAAATCCCTTTATGCAGGAACGCACGGTCGTCGTAAAGCAAATTCCTACGACGACTGAAGGCGTTGATCCCGCCGTTTTACGGGAAGTCGTGGCGTACCAGTTCATCAATACGCTGCCTGACGACGTCCGCCCGGGGCCTCAGCTCCTTGCTTACGATGTTTCAAAGCAGCTATTGGTTCTGAGCGACGTCGGTGTCGTGGACACTCTTGCGGACGTACTCTTTCGTGGCGATGAAGAGCGACGATTGCGCGCATTCCGCAGCCTCGGTGCTTCGCTGGGCCGGATGCATATTCACACGCATACTCGCGAAGAGGGGTTTGAGACCCTGCGTCGTCGTATGTGGGTGAAGAACAAGGTCGATCGTGAGGCTCTCGAGGCGCGTGACCACGGCATTGTGTCGGGGATTCGCTTTGGCATGCGAGCTATCGAGGGGTCCGGCATTCCCGTTCCTGACGCTGTGCGCTCTTTCGGTGAGGATGCTGCTCGTCGAATTGAGAAGGGCACGCATAGGGCGTTCACTCCGTTTGACCTCGCCCCGGACAACATTCTGCTGGCGGACAAGGTCCAGTTCCTCGACTATGAGTGGGCTGGTTACCGCGATGTCATCTTCGACGTGGCCAGCGTCGTCGCAGGCTTCCCGCTGCACGTTTTCGTGGAGCGTCCATCGGAGGCAGAGGTCGACGTGTTTGTCCGTGCCTGGATGGAAGAGATTCGTGACCATTGGTATCGCGGCACAAGCGACCGCCGTTTGATGGCGTTCATCGCTGCGGCGTTGCTCGGTTGGTTTTTCATCTCCGCAACGGTTTCCTTCTTCGGTTCTCCAAAGCAAGCGCTGTGGGTGGGGCATGAAGGACGCACGGACCTGAAGCCGGAAGTTGGCGGCTCAGCACTGGAGCGGCGCGACATGGCTAACACGGCTCGCGCGATTGCACAGTTCGCCCATAAGTGTGAGGACGATCGTGCCGACGAGCTGGAACAGTTCGCGCATGCAGTCATCGATTTCTTAGAGCAAGAGGAAGGCTAGGGCACACGTGGCGGATCCGAATAAGCTGCCGTCAGGCGGTGCAAACGGCTCCGCCGATGACGCTCCAGGGCTTTTCGACGAACCTTCGGTCGCCGGACCTACAGCGGCCAAGAGCCAAGGTCGGAGTGCGGGGCCAGCAAGCACTGGCCTGAACTCCGATGCGAGCGCCTATTTTCACCCAGGTGCACACGCGCCGTTGGCGGTTCGGATGCGACCGCGAAACCTCGATGAAGTCGTTGGTCAAGACCACCTGTTAGCCCCCGGAGCACCGTTGCGCCGTCTGGTCGAAGGTGGCGGCGACACCTCCGTTATTTTGTTTGGCCCTCCCGGAACTGGCAAGACCACTCTCGCCAGTTTGATTTCCGCGGCGACTGGACGACACTTTGAAGCGCTTTCCGCGCTTAATGCCGGGGTAAAGGAAGTGCGTGCGGTTATCGACACTGCTCGTCGCACGCTCGTTAACCAGGGCATTCAAACGGTGCTCTTCATCGACGAGGTGCACCGTTTTTCCAAGACCCAGCAGGATGCCCTGCTGGGTGCCGTGGAAAACCGGATTGTCCTTCTCGTCGCGGCAACGACGGAAAACCCATCCTTCTCAGTGGTGTCCCCGCTGCTCAGTCGGTCACTGCTGTTGCAGTTGCAGCCACTGGACGACGAAGCCGTCGGCACGCTCATTGATCGAGCACTTACCGATGAGCGCGGCCTGAATGGTCGCGTCAGTATGACAGACGATGCACGTAAACAACTCATTGCGCTGGCAGCTGGAGATGCCCGTCGTTCCCTCACGTACCTCGAGGCAGCCGCAGAAGCCGTAGCCGATGGGGAGCAGATTACCGCTGAGTCGCTTGCCAATTCGATCAACAGGGCTGTGGTTCGCTATGACCGCGACGGCGACCAGCATTACGACGTCACCAGCGCGTTTATTAAGTCCGTCCGCGGATCTGATGTCGATGCTGCCCTGCATTACCTGGCGCGGATGATTGAGGGTGGGGAAGACCCTCGGTTTATTGCCCGCCGAATCGTTATTCTGGCCAGCGAAGACATCGGTATGGCCGACCCGACAGCTCTGCAAACCGCCGTCGCCGCGGCGCAGGCAGTTGCCTTGATAGGGATGCCGGAAGCCCGGCTGACGCTGGCGCAGGCCACGATTCACTTGGCAACAGCACCGAAGTCGAATTCGGTCATAAGCGCAATCGACGGGGCATTGAAGGATGTTCGTTCCGGGAAGACCGGACCGGTGCCACCACATTTGCGCGACGGACATTACAGCGGGGCTAAGGACCTTGGTCACGCGGTGGACTATATCTACCCGCACAATGACCCCATGGGTGTCGTCGCCCAACAGTATCCACCAGATCAGTTAGTGGGCACTGATTATTTCGTCCCATCCAATCACGGTCGTGAAAACGGCATGGCTGAATACCTCGGACGCATTCGCCGAATTATCCGGGGGAGCCGCCGGAAATCGAAGTAGCCGAGATCGGTCGGAATCTACGGGGTGCCGGTGGGGTGGTTTTAAAGTTGCTCGAACCGAGCGGGTAGACTGCTAGTTTTGTATTAAACATCTCGGACGCTCGACGTGAAACGAGGAAGTAGAACACCGTGCAGACTCATGAAATTCGAAATCGCTTCATCCAGCATTTCGTAAAGGCGGGACACACCGAGGTCCCCAGTGCCTCCCTGGTTTTGGATGACCCGAACCTGCTGTTCGTTAATGCCGGCATGGTGCCGTTCAAGCCCTACTTCCTCGGCAATGAGACTCCGGACTTCTCCACCGCGACCTCAATTCAGAAGTGCGTGCGCACACTGGACATTGAAGAGGTGGGTATCACCACCCGCCACAACACCTTCTTCCAGATGGCGGGTAACTTCTCCTTCGGAAATTACTTCAAGGAAGGTGCCATCACTCATGCATGGAGCCTTCTGACCGGTGCTGTTGAGGACGGCGGCTTTGGCATCCCGGCTGAGAAGCTGTGGGTGACGGTTTTCCTCGATGACGATGAGGCCCATGACATCTGGCACGAGAAGGTTGGTGTGCCGGAAGAGCGCATTCAGCGCCGAGGCATGGCGGACAACTACTGGTCCATGGGTGTGCCTGGCCCGTGTGGCCCGTGTTCAGAGATTTTCTACGACCGCGGCCCGGAGTACGGCGCTGACGGTGGCCCAGAAGCGGACGAGGATCGCTACATCGAGATTTGGAACCTCGTCTTCATGGAAAACGAGCGTGGCGAAGGAACAGGCAAGGACTCTTTCGAGATTCTTGGCCCGCTGCCGAAGAAAAACATCGATACCGGTATGGGCATCGAGCGCGTTGCTTTCCTGCTGCAGGGTGTCGACAACGTCTACGAAACCGATCTGCTGCGTCCGGTTATCGACGAAGCTGAGCGGCTCACCGGTTCGAAGTACAGCTCCAACCACCAGGACAACATCCGTTTCCGCGTCATCGCTGACCACAGCCGCACCGGCTTGATGCTGATGCTCGACGGTGTCACCCCCTCGAACTCCGATCGTGGCTATATCCTGCGTCGCCTGCTGCGCCGCATCATCCGCTCTGCGCGTCTGCTCGGCGCTAACGGTCCAGTGCTGGAGAAGCTGATTGGTATTGCGGCCGAGACCATGACCCCGTCGTACCCAGAGATCGCGGAGAACTGGAACCGTATTCGCCGCGTCGCCGTCGCCGAGGAAAAGACCTTCACCAAGACTCTGTCCGCTGGTGAGGAGCTGTTCGAGCGCGCTGCCACCAAGGCCAAGGCAGAGGGTAAAACCGTTCTATCCGGTCACGACGCCTTCACCCTGCATGACACCCACGGCTTCCCAATCGACCTGACCATCGAGATGGCCGAAGAGGCCGGCCTGACCATCGACCGCGAGGAATTCGATCGCGAGATGGCTGAGCAGCGTGCGCGCGCAAAGGCCGACAGCCAGGCAAAGAAGCAGTCTCACACCGACCTGCATGTCTACCGCGAGTTCATCGATGAACACCCGACGTCCTTCACTGGTTACGATCGGCTTGCCGACGAATCCACGATTCTTGGCATCATTGCCGATGGCCAGAAGCAGTCGTTTGCCGCAGAGGGCGATGAGATTGAGGTTATCCTCGATCGCACTCCGCTCTACGCCGAGGCCGGCGGTCAGCTGGCTGACCGTGGTCGTATCGTGACTGATTCCGGCGCTGTGGTCCACATCAACGATGTTCAAAAGGTGGGCAAGAAACTGTGGCTGCACAAGGGCATTGTCACCGCTGGTGAATTCACTCCGGGCGTCTCCGCTGAAGCTTTGGTCGACGAGCAGTGGCGTCACGGTGCTCGTCAGGCGCACACTGCAACTCACTTGATTCACGGTGCTCTGCGTCAGGTACTGGGGGATACTGCAACTCAGGCTGGTTCCATGAATAAGCCGGGCTACCTCCGTTTCGACTTCAAGTACGGTGAGCAGCTCACACCGGAACAGCTCCGTGAGATTGAGCAGATCACCAATGAGGCTGTCGACAACGACTGGGCTGTCAATACTGCCGAGATGCCTTTGGAAGAGGCCAAGGCAGCTGGTGCCATGGCATTGTTCAACGAGAACTACGGCGACATCGTCCGCGTTGTCGAGGTCGGTGGCCCGTTCTCAATTGAGCTGTGTGGCGGTACCCACGTTTCGCATTCTTCGCAGATTGGTCCGGTAGCTGTGCTGGGCGAGTCCTCGGTCGGATCGGGCGTGCGCCGTATTGAGGCTTACTCGGGTATGGATTCCTTCCGCTACCTGTCCACCGAGCGTCTCCTGGCTGAACGACTGGCCACTGAATTCAAGGCTCCTTCTGCTGAGCTGCCAGACCGCATTGCAGCACTGGCTGAAAAGCTCAAGGCTGCAGAGAAGCAGCTCGCTGATTTCAAGGCCGGACAGCTGCTGGCCAATGCCGCGTCTCACCTGGAGTCCGCTCGCACCATCGGCGATGTCACCTACCTCGGCCTTAAGCTTCCCGACGGTACGGAGATGAAGGACATCCGTTCGCTGGCTAATGACTTGGCGAAGCGCCTTGCGGATCGCCCAAGCGTCATTGCGTTGATTTCCAACGCTGGCGGCAAGGTTCCGTTTGTGGCCTCGGTTTCGGATGAAGCCGTCAATCGCGGTATTAAGGCCGGCGATTTGGTGAAGCTGATGGGCGCTGAGGTCGGCGGCAAGGGCGGCGGTAAACCGGCAATGGCACAGGGCTCCGGCTCTGATGCTTCAGGAATCGACGCAGCATTGGCCGCGGTTGAGGCCGAACTGTCCAAGTAGCCAATTAACGGCTGTGCTATCGGAAGAGCAGTAAACAATGGCTAAGCCCCGTATTGATACCCCCGGTCAGGATGATCCCGGTCGGGGTCGACGGCTCGGAATCGACGTCGGCGATGTCCGCGTTGGCGTCGCGGTCTCTGACCCCGACTGTATCCTGGCGACCCCGGTTGAAACAGTCACTCGGGCAACGGGGCGAAAAGATCCTGACGGGCCGGATATTGACCGGCTCGTGGAACTTGCCACTGAACATGAGGTCGTCGAGATTGTTGTCGGCATGCCCCTTATGCTCGACGGCTCGTTCGGGACTTCTGCGCGGAAAGCTACTGACGTTGGATTCCGGCTGCAGCGCCGACTCGGTGATCGAGTCGTAGTGCATTACGCCGACGAGCGGATGACGACGGTAATGGCCCAATCACGGCTGCACGCAGCAGGTATTGATGTTAAGTCCGGGCGGAAGATTATTGACCAGGCTGCGGCAGTAGAAATTCTGCAGTCCTGGTTGGACAGACGGGCAAAAGCTTTGGACGAAAATACCGAGTAGGGGCACACAAAAGTTACCGAAAGGTGACAATTCACCCACCTTTGCGCAATTATTAAGTGTGTAATACCTAAGCACGTTTGTCGCGTGCATAGGATTTGAAAAGTTGAAGTGGCGATTCACACCTACAATGCAACCTAGTGCTACGACTTCGTCGTAACGCTATGTCGCACCAGTCGTTATTAGTCGCGTGTCGTACCCGAATGGGAAGACTCCTTGCTGATACCGATGGGAGAGTGAGCTGCATTCGAGGAGATTATTGATGAGTAAAGACGCGCAGACTGCGCGCCGCACTGATAGCGGCGGTGCCGACCGGGACCGCGCTGGTGCTCGCAGCGGTGGGGCAAAGCCTCGAGTTCGTCACCGCCAAACGGCAGTGGCAATCAATGTAACTTCTGTCCTGTTATGCGTGTTGGTCCTCGGAGTGATTGGCCTCGTCTGGAATCGTGGCGGCATTGTTGACGATTACGATGGCAAAGCTGAGGGTCCATTGACGATTGTTGAGGTCAGTGAAGGCACGTCACTTACTGATTTGTCCAACCAATTGGTGGAAAGCGGCGTCGTCAAGTCTTCCCGTGCGTTCATCCAGGCCGCGAATGAGAACTCTCATTCAAGTGAATTGCAGCCTGGTTTCTACCGACTCCATCAGCGGATGAAGGCCGACGAGACCGTCGAGGCTCTTCTGGATGTCGAAAATCAGGTCGGTACCGTTGACATTCCGACTGGCGCCCGTTTCGCCGATACCCGCATTGTGTCCTCATCGGATGTACGTAAGGGAATTTTCTCGCTTATTTCTGAGGCCACTTGTGTTGAAGACAATGACTGCGTATCCAAGGCCGATCTCGAACGTGCTGCTGGCGAGGCCGATTTGGCCGCGCTGGGTGTTCCAGAATGGGCACGGGACGCGGTAGCTGCGCGTGGCAACGACCCTCGTCGTCTTGAGGGACTCATTACGCCGGGTATTCATCACCTTGACCCGCAGCAGACGCCCGAACAGATGCTGGCAAAATTGGTCAAGGAATCGGTGAAGAATTATGAGGACACGGGTCTCATGGCTTCAGCGGACATGGTTGGTCTTACTCCATACGAGCTGATTACCGCAGCTTCTTTGATCCAGATGGAGGCCCCAGATGGCGACTTCGATAAGGTCGCTCGCGTTATTCTCAACCGTCTCGAAGAACCGACGCAGCTGCAGTTCGACTCGACAGTCAACTACGACCTGCCAGATCAGGAAATCGCAACCACGGATGAGGACCGCGCGCGAAAGACCGCGTGGAACACCTACGCCAAGGAGGGGCTGCCGGAAACCCCCATTGCTTCGCCCTCCATCGAGGCGATTCGTGCCATGGAAAATCCGGCAGACGGCACCTGGCTGTACTTTGTCACGGTGGACAAGGAAGGAAATACTGTCTTTAGCACGACCTTCGAAGAGCACGAGGCCGCTATCGACGAGTCACGCAACAATGGCGTGCTGGATTCCAACCGCTAAGAGGTAGAACTCCTATGCCTATAACTCATCGCGCAGCCGTGCTGGGAGATCCGATTGATCACTCGTACTCGCCGGCTATTCACAACGCCGGTTACCGCGCTGCGGGAATGAATGACTGGCACTATGACCGCATTCGCTGCAACGCCGAAGAACTTGCCGACGTCGTTGGTGGCGCAGACCCCAGTTTCCAGGGGTTTTCCGTCACGATGCCCGGCAAGTTTGCCGCGCTGGACTTCGCCGATGAAGTCAGTGAGCGCGCGAGGCTCATTGGTTCAGCGAACACTCTGGTCCGTCGCGATTCGGATTGGTTTGCCGACAACACCGATGGCGACGGCGTACTGGGAGCACTGCGCGAGATAGACTGCACGAACGCACCACGTGGCCGCGCCGTTGTTGTTGGTGCCGGTGGCACAGCACGGCCGGCACTTTGGGCGCTGTCGCAGCTGGGGGTCAATCATGTGACCGTGGTAGCGCGCTCCGAGCGCGCATATGACATTGAACCATTAGCTGCCGCGCTGGGGATGGAATTTGTTTGGGTGACTTTTGATGTTCCAAACCTGGCAGATATTGCTGGTAATGCCGACGTGCTGGTCTCTACGGTGCCGTCAGCCGCAATTGAGTCGGTTGCTGGCTACCTCGCTCGAGCACCGAAGATTCTCGACGCCATTTACAATCCCTGGCCAACCCCACTTGTGAAAGCAGCGGAACGCGGAGGGACACAGGCGGTCGGTGGATTGTCCATGTTGCTACATCAAGCGGTGGGACAGTTTGAGCAGTTTACTGGACGCACTCCCGATGTCGAGGCGATGCGTGCAGCGCTGCCGAACTAGCTCACAACCGTTACAATCCCAAAGTTATGGGGTGGGGAATAACTGAGATAGGGCTGTCTCCGATTGGACAGCACAGGATTGACCCGGTCTACCTTGACCGGGTTTTCTATTTCCTAGTCGTGATGCTTGTACTCGGCTGGGGCGGTATTGGCTGCTGGTTGGATGTGACTCGGCGAAGACTACCGAACTGGTGGTTAGTGCTAGGGGCAGTGGGTCTGATAGCAACCACTGGAATGGTGCTCCAGCAAAAGAGCACCTTGGCTGACAATCTCGCCAGTGCAGTCGCAGCCATAGGAATAGGAATAGGCCTCTGGTTTGGCCTCTATGTAGCAGTCTTCATCTTCAACCCACGCTCTATGGGGGCTGGAGATGTGAAGCTCGCAGCAATTCTCGGGGGCGGTGTCGGTCTGGTATCGGGCGAGCCAGTGGCGACAGCAATTTGGATTGCAGTGGCAATTCTGTTGGCTGCCGGACTCACTCTCCTCATGGCAGGAGTCACCGCGGGAAAGCGGGCCTGGGGTGACCGTCGTAAAGCAAAAACAGCGCCTGTACCGGCGAGCGTGCCTCATGGGCCTGCGATGCTTGCAGCAACCGCCATTGTGTGGGGGATAAGCGGAGGGTACCTACAAGTCCCCTGAAGCGGTAGACCAGCGGCGATGAATTGGGGCATATTTGAAACTTGTATGCCCCCAAATGCACAAGAAGTACGGCAAACGTGACATTATGATACCTATGCTTCGTTGGACTACCGCGGGTGAATCTCACGGCAAAGCGCTTATCGCTCTCGTAGAAGGCGCGCCAGCCGGACTTCCCCTGACTACAGATGACGTATCACGCCACCTCGCACGCCGCCGCCTCGGCTATGGTCGCGGGGCGCGAATGAAGTTTGAGGCTGATGAGGTCACCCTGCTGACTGGCATTCGACATGGTGAGACGCTGGGATCGCCGATTGGCATTATGGTCGGCAACTCCGAATGGCCCAAGTGGACTGAGGTCATGAGCCCGGATCCAGTTGACCCAGTTGTTTTGGATACAGCTCGTGGCGCCACCTTAACCCGCCCGCGCCCGGGGCATGCCGATTTCAACGGCATGCTGAAGTACAACCACACCGATGCTCGAAACATCCTGGAGCGTTCATCGGCTCGCGAGACTGCAGCACGTGTGGCGGCATCGGTTGTGGCACGCTCAATTCTGCGTGAGACTCTCGGTGTGGAAGTTGTCAGCCACGTTATTTCCATCGGTCGTTCGGAGCCCTACGAGGGGCCACTGCCGACCTTCGCTGATCAGGACAAGATTGACGAGTCGCCAGTGCGTGCATTCTCCGCAGCTGCGGAGGAGTCGATGATTGACGAAATCAAGGCCGCCAAGAAGCAGGGCGACACCCTCGGTGGCATCGTCGAGGTCGTTGTCCACGGTCTGCCGGTGGGTCTGGGATCGCACATTTCCGGTGATGCCCGTCTGGATTCGCAGCTTGCGGCTGCCTTGATGGGAATTCAGTCCGTCAAGGGCGTGGAGATCGGCGACGGTTTTGAGGAAGCCCGTCGCCGTGGCACCGAGGCTCACGATGAAATGGTGCGTACCGACGACGGCGTGGATCGGGAAACTAACCGCGCCGGTGGCCTGGAGGGTGGCATGACTAATGCTCAACCTCTCGTTGTGCGTGCTGCGATGAAACCAATTTCGACCGTTCCGCGTGCGCTGAAGACCGTCGATATGGCCAGCGGCGATGCAGCTACCGCAATCCACCAGCGCTCTGATGTCTGCGCGGTCCCGGCCGGCGGTGTTGTCGCAGAGGCAATGGTCGCGCTGGTACTGGCGCGTGCAGTGATGGAAAAGTTCGGCGGCGATAGCCTGGAGGAAACCAAGCGTAACGTTGAGGGCTACTTGGAGCAGACTCGACGTCGCCTTGATTGGAAATAGCGCCACAGTCGCGCACACGAAGAAGGGTAAAACGAGGGGAATGTCCGTTCCTACTATTGTCCTTGTCGGACCGCCCGGATCGGGAAAGTCCACCATCGGTCGTCGACTGTCTCGTGCATTGAGCACAAGACTCACCGATACCGATGAGATGATTGAACAGCGCATGGGCAAGACTTGTGGGGAAGTCTTTTCCGAGCTGGGAGAGCCGGAATTCCGCCGTATCGAGGAACAAATCGTGGCGGAGGCTCTGACCCACGACGGAATCGTCTCACTTGGCGGTGGTGCCGTGATTTCGCAGGCGACCCGTGACCTGCTGGCAGACCATAACGTCGTCTACCTCGAGATCAGCATTGCAGAGGGGGTCCGTCGTACAGCGGGTAACAATTCGCGCCCGGTGCTCCAGGCGGATGATCCTGAGGCTCATTACCGCGCGCTCTATGAGGCTCGCCGAGCTTTTTACGAAGATGCAGCCACTTTCAAGGTGCGTTCCGACGAACGTTCCCCGCAGCGCGTTGTGGCCGAGATCCTCAGCTACCTCGATGAAACCTGCGACGAGGCTTAACTGGCGACTCTTAAAAGGCGGCAGCTAATCACTGCCGTATAACCAGCAACTCCATACATTTCTTACGCTAACGACTAGGGACTGACAATGAACTCAACCCGCACAATCCGTGTTGAAGGCCCATCGCCGTACACGGTGACCATGGGGCATGGACTCACCGAGCAGATTGCGGAGGCCGCTACCTTTGCTTCCCAGGTTGCGGTAATTCACCAGGGGAGCGTTCAAGAGCTGAGCTTCGGCGTCATCAAGGCTCTGGCGGACAAAGGAGTCGACTCCTTCAGCATCCAGGTTCCGGATGCGGAGGAGGGCAAGACGCTCGCAGTTGCTGAAACAGTTTGGGACACTTTTGGTGAACGCGGTCTGGGCCGGCGTGACGCGGTAATCGCGATTGGCGGCGGTGCAGCTACAGACTTCGGTGGATTCGTCGCCGCCGCGTGGATGCGTGGAGTGAAGGTTATCCAGGTCCCGACGACGCTGCTCGGCATGGTCGACGCAGCTGTCGGCGGTAAGACCGGTATCAACACTGCAGCCGGCAAGAACCTGGTCGGCGCTTTCCACGAGCCTGCCGCGGTGTTCTGTGACCTTGATGTCCTGCGCACCTTGCCGAAGGCCGAGCTGATCGCGGGCTCGGCAGAGATTATCAAGGCTGGATTTATCGCGGACACGAAGATTCTCGATCTTTACGAGGCAAACCCGCAGGCCTGCCTCGATGTTGACGGTGACCTGCCAGAACTGGTCGAGCGCGCGATTGCTGTCAAGGCACGCGTTGTCGCTGAGGATCTGAAGGAATCTGGCCTCCGTGAGATCCTGAACTATGGCCACACTTTCGGTCATGCCGTTGAGCACTTTGAAAACTACCGCTGGCGCCATGGCCATGCCGTAGCTGTAGGCATGGTTTATGTTGCCGAGCTGGCCAAGATCACCGGACATATTGATCAGGAACTCGTAGACCGCCACCGTCGCATCCTAGAGTCCATTGGGCTGCCAACGACCTACCAGGCAGGTCGTTTTACCGAGCTCTACGATGCTATGACCAGGGATAAGAAGAACCGCGACGGTGCGATCCGATTCGTTATTCTAGAAAACCCCGGTGAAACAGCCCGTCTTGAAGGCTCGGGAATGGATGACCTCGAGCGTGCATACGAACTGCTCTGCAACAATGGGCACGCCGCATCGGAGGAGTCAGCCCGCTCATGACCTCTCTTCGCGCAGCAACTGATGCCACAACGGCGATTCCGACCGTGCTTGTTCTGAACGGCCCGAACCTCGATCGTCTGGGCAAGCGTCAGCCAGAAATTTACGGTGCCACTACTTTGGCCGATGTCGAATCTGAACTTCGCACCCTAGCCAAGGAGCTTGGCGTCGTAGTGGATTGCCGCCAATCCAACTATGAAGGTCAACTCATCGAGTGGGTTCACGAAGCTGCCGACTACGGTTGGCCAGTCATTATCAATCCAGGGGGGTTGACACACACCTCCGTCGCCCTACGTGACGCGCTTGCCGAAATTGCCGACGGCGCGGGCTTCCACGAGGTCCATATTTCAAACATTCACGCCCGGGAGGAGTTTCGGCACCACTCGTACCTGTCGGCGCTTGCCGCGGGCGTTATCGTCGGATGCGGAACTGATGGGTATTCCATGGCACTGAGAAGGGTGAGTACGAAACTATGACAGATATCTCCACGAACTACGCCGCCCGCCGAGCCGCTCTTATCGACGCATTGTCCGACAACGACTGCGACGGTTTCCTCACAGTCGATCCGACGCATGTTGGTTGGCTTACAGGTTTCCACGGCTCGAATGCTGGTTTGATTGTTGCGGCCAGTGGGGAAGCGCTGCTTTCCACCGACGGCCGCTATACGGTTCAGGCTGGCAAACAGGCACCGGACGTGGAGTTACTCACCGCTCGCAACACCGGCGTGGCACTCGTCGGTCAATGCCGAAAGCTGGATATCTCGCGTCTTGGTGTTGAATCTGAGTTCCTCACTATGGCCGCTTACCAAGAGCTAGAGGATGCCCGGCCACAGGCACTCGAGCTGGTATCGACTACGGGCGTCGTCTCTAAACTGCGGGAGGTCAAGTCCGATACGGAACTCGTCGCTCTGCGCCACGTCGCCGACATCGCGGTCCGCGCATTCGAGGACTTGCTTCACGACGGCATCGTGGTCGCCGGCCGCACGGAGCGCGAAGTCGCCGCAGAGTTGGAGTACCGCATGCGCATGCATGGCGCCGATCGGCCAAGCTTCGACACGATTGTCGCGAGCGGCCCGAATTCCGCCAAGCCACACCACGGAGCGGAAGATCGCGTAATCGAGGCAGGTGACCTGGTCACTATTGACTTTGGCGCCTTTGCCGGGGGCTACAACTCAGATATGACACGTACCCTCTTTGCCGGTGAGGCGGGAACGTCGTCAAACGAAAACGATCCGAACAATACGTCGTCGGATTTGGACGGCGCGATTGTTGCCGGGGTGGAGTTCGCAGACGAGAAGGCCCGAGAGATTTACAATGTCGTGCTGGAAGCCCAGCTGGCTGGCGTAAAAGCGGCCGTGCCAGGGGCTGATGTTGTGACTGTTGACGCAGCATGCCGGAACATTATTGAAAAGGCTGGTTATGGGGAGCACTTCGTTCATTCCACCGGCCACGGAATCGGTATTGAGGTGCATGAGGCTCCATTTGCTGCTCGCACTGGCAAGGGGAAGTTGGCAGCTGGCATGACGTTGACCATCGAGCCTGGTATCTATGTGCCGGGGTTCGGCGGTGTGCGCATCGAAGATACGTTGATTATCACGGACAACGAGCCGGAAATTATTACGCAGCTGCCGAAACCGCGAGCCTAACATCACGGCGTTTTATTTTTCTCTCGATGAGATACGGAGTATCGTGGTTTCGTCAGAGAGCTTTTTAACAATTTCAGGAGAGTTTAGTTGGCTACCACCGCAGATTTTAAAAACGGTCTAGTTATCAAGCACGACAACAAGCTTCAGCAGATCGTGGAGTTCCAGCACGTCAAGCCAGGTAAGGGTCCGGCATTCGTCCGCACCAAGCTGAAGGACGTTCTGACCGGCAAGGTTGTTGACAAGACTTTCAACGCTGGCGTCAAGATTGAGACTGCTACCGTCGACCGCCGCGACATGACGTACCTGTACCACGACGGTGAAGGATACGTCTTCATGGACGACAAGACCTACGACCAGATTTCCATCCTGGACGCTCAGATGCCGGAGGGTGCTAAGTTCCTGCTTCCGGAAACCACCTGCCAGGTGTCCTTCCATGAGGGCAACGTTCTTTTCGCTGAAATGCCTGTTTCGGTTGAACTGAAGGTTGAGCAGACCGACCCGGGTCTGCAGGGCGACCGCTCCACCGGTGGCACCAAGCCGGCAACTTTGGAGACTGGCGCTGAGATTCAGGTGCCGCTGTTCATCGAAACCGGCGACGTACTGAAGGTCGACACCCGTGACGGCTCCTACCTGTCCCGCGTCAACCACTAATTCCCTCATCTAGTTCACCCTTTTGTTGAGAGCGATACATACACATCCATGACTGAAAAGGATCACAAGTCCGTCGAGACCCCGGATGCGCAGGAGTCCGCGAAAGTTCGCGAACCTAACTACAAGCGCCACGGCGCGCGCTACCGTGCGCGCCGTCGTGCGGTAGATCTGCTATTTGAGGCCGAGCAGCGAGGCGTCGACGTCGTCAAGCTTCTTGAAGAGCGGCTGGAAATGGTCCGTAATCCCGATTTGGATGTGAACCCAATTGCGGAGTACACCGAGCAGATCGTGCGCGGTGTAGCTGCGGAAATTATCGGTATCGACTCGACGATTTCTTCGTACCTGACGGAGGAATGGCCGCTGCGCCGTCTACCGGCAGTCGACCGTGCTATTTTGCGTCTTTCCACCTGGGAGCTGTTCTACAACTCCGACGTGCCTCCGCGTGTGGCTGTGGTGGAAGGCGTTGAGCTGGCATCGGAATACTCCACTGATGTGGCGGCACCGTACATCAACGCAGTTCTCGATGCCGAGGCCAAGATTGCCGACCAGGCACGCCTGGCAGCCGCAGCTGTGAGCACTTCGGTGGGCGAGTCCCAGTTCGACGAGGCTATTCAGGCACAGGCTGCTGCAAATGAGGAAGCTGACAAGGCACTGGCTGACTCCGATGAGATGGCTAAGATTACCGGCCTGGACATGAGCGATATTGCCAAGCTGGTGGCTGAAGACGTGGCTAAGAGCGAGAACGGGTCCTAGTCAATCAAAGCGGCCGGGCTCACTGCGAGCCGATCGCAGTCGGTTCTCGCGGATTGTCTGAAACTCCAAGTCCCTTTTTTGGGGGCTTGGAGTTTTGTTGCATTTAGAGGCAATTTAAGTGTGAGTGCTATTCTGGTCAGCGGAAGTTTGCACCGCGACCGTAGTTGCGGGGTCATGCAAGCTGATAATCAAATATCCACAATCAAGACATCCTTTAACGGACCGCACTGAGAGGCGGGGAAGGAGGTCACGATGAGCGAAGGAACGCCGCAAACAACCGAGCTGCTCAATGCAGACGAAGTTGCACGTACCATCGCGCGCATCGCGCACCAAATTATTGAAAAAACTGCGCTGGATAGCCCAAATGCTGGGCGCGTAGTTCTCCTCGGTATTCCATCTGGTGGCGTACCGCTGGCGGAGAACCTAGCCGATTTGATTGAACAGTTCTCCGGCATTCGCCCGGAAACTGGATCGCTTGATATCACCCTGTACAGGGATGACTTGCGCAAGGGCCCGCACCGCGCCCTGCAGCCCACGAACATTCCAAACTCCGGAATCGACGGCACCACCGTTGTTCTCGTAGACGATGTCCTCTTCTCAGGTCGCACGATTCGCGCCGCACTCGACGCTATTGCTGACATCGGTCGCCCGCGAGTAATTCAGCTTGCAGTGCTGGTTGATCGTGGTCATCGTCAACTACCAATTCGCGCCGATTACGTCGGTAAGAATCTGCCAACTTCCCGCGACGAAGACGTCGATGTGCTGGTAGAGGCACTTGACGGCCGTGACGCGGTTATTCTCACCCGGGCGGAGGAACAGTGAAACACCTGATTAGCATTGCGGATTTGACCAAGGATGAAATTGTCGGCCTGATGGATGAGGCCGATCGTTTCAAGGAGGTCATCCGCGGTCGGGAAATTAAGAAGCTGCCGACCCTGCGCGGCCGCACTATTTACAACCTCTTTTACGAGAACTCCACGCGTACCCGCTCTTCTTTTGAGACTGCGGGTAAGTGGATGAGCGCCGATGTTATTAATATCTCGGCTTCCTCTTCCTCTGTGAAGAAAGGCGAGAGTCTGAAAGACACCGCGCTGACTTTGGATGCTATCGGCGGCGATGCCATCGTCGTTAGGCACCCATCGTCGGGCGCGGCACAGCTGATCGCCAAGTGGACTGAGGAATTTGGCAACGGCCCATCGATCATCAACGCAGGTGACGGAAAGCACCAGCATCCGACGCAGGCTCTCCTGGATGCGGTGACGTTGCGTCAGCGCCTCGGTGGAATTGAGGGGCGCAAGGTCGTCATCGTTGGCGATATTTTGCACTCTCGCGTCGCTCGCTCTAACGCCGATCTGCTAAGCAAGCTCGGCGCCGAGGTCGTCTTCGTCGCGCCACCGACGCTGCTGCCGTTTGGCATCGAGACCTGGCCGGTGCGTGTTGCCTACCGCATGGAAGACGAGATCCGCGATGCTGATGCCGTGATGATGCTCCGCGTTCAGCAGGAGCGCATGAACGGAGGCTTCTTCCCATCCCATCGCGAATACGCCACTCGCTACGGGCTGTCGAAGGCTCGCGAGAAGATGCTTCGCGACGACTGCATTGTGATGCACCCAGGCCCGATGCTTCGTGGCATGGAAATTAACGATGCCGTCGCTGATTTGCCGCGCACTGCCGTGCTGCAGCAGGTAGCCAACGGTGTCCACGTCCGTATGGCAGTTCTTTTCACACTGCTGACCTCAGGTGTTTCCGCCAACTTGGAAGGGCAGGCATAAATGTCGAATCGCAATGAGTATGACGAAGCCTCGTACCCCGAGGTAGGACCGCTGGCAGCGTCCGCGAGGGGACAGCTGCTGCTGAAGGGTGTGCGTCCCTACGGTGAAGGCGAAGATGTCGACGTTCTGATTGAAGATGGCGTCATCGCTGAGATTGGTGAAAATCTCACGGCCGAGGACGGGGTAGAGGTCCTGGAGTTCGACTCCCTCGTTCTCTTGCCAGGCCTGGTTGACATCCATGTGCACCTGCGGGAGCCGGGCCGTGAAGATACGGAAACCCTGGCCACTGGTTCCGCTGCCGCAGCACGCGGTGGTTTCACCGCAGTGTTCACCATGGCCAATACCGCGCCGGTAACCGATGACCCCTCGATTGCTGAGTCGGTGTGGCTCAAGGGCCAGGCGCTGAACCTCTGCGACGTTCACCCGGTCGGATCCATTACTAAGGGGCTGAAGGGTGAGACGCTGACTGAGTTCGGCATGATGGCAGACTCGCAGGCGAAGGTACGCATGTTCTCCGATGACGGTAAGTGCGTTGACAATCCGCTGATTATGCGCCGCGCGATTGAATACGCCCGCGGCGAAGACGTATTGCTGGCGCAGCACTGCGAAGATCCGCGTCTGACCGCAGATGCATCGGCTCACGAAGGTCCGACCGCCGCACGACTCGGCCTGACCGGGTGGCCGCGCGTAGCTGAGGAGTCCATCGTGGCCCGAGATGCCATTATGGCTCGCGACTACGGCGGACGCATGCACATCTGCCACGCTTCCACCGAAGGCACGGTTGAGCTGGTCAAGTGGGCAAAAGAGCATGATATTCCGCTGACCGCCGAGGTTACCCCGCATCACCTGATTCTCACCGATGAGAAGTTGGAGACCTACGACGGCGTCTACCGCGTCAATCCGCCGCTGCGCGAGCAGCGCGACACCCTGGCTCTGCGTCAGGCTCTGATTGACGGGATCATTGACTGTGTCGCTACCGACCACGCTCCGCACGGCTCTGAAGAAAAGTGCTGCGAGTTCGAGCACGCTAAGCCCGGCATGCTTGGTCTGGAGACCTCGATGCCAATCATCGCCGAAGAGTTCGTTTTGAAGGGCGATTGTGATTGGCGCTGGCTGGCCAAGGTCATGAGTGAGCGTCCCGCTCAAATCGTGAAGCTACCGGGGCACGGCCGTCCGATTGCTGTCGGTGAGCCTGCCAACCTGACCGTTGTTGACCCGGGCAAAAAGTGGACGGTCCGCGGTGAAGACCTGGCGTCGAAGTCTGAGAACACTCCATATGAGGAAATGGAGATGGCCGTGTCCGTGGCAGCTACCGTGCTGCGCGGTAAGGTGACCGCTCTTAACGGAGAGGTCGCTGGATAATATTCATGTCAACGCATAAACATTCACATGCGTCCCGTATGATTAATGTAAATTCCTCGCACGCTACCCAACTGAAAGGCAATAACGTGAGCAACGAGTCGCAGGCCGCGGCCGCTACAGCGGCAGTCCTGGTATTGGCAGATGGCCGAGTGTTCCGCGGACGCGGTTTCGGCGCCACCGGTACAACCCTGGGTGAGGCAGTTTTTACCACCGCTATGACGGGCTACCAGGAAACCCTGACGGACCCGTCCTACCACCGCCAGCTGATTGTGGCTACCGCACCACAGATCGGCAACACCGGTTGGAACGATGAGGACTACGAGTCCCGCGGAAACAAGATTTGGGCAGCTGGCTTTATTATCCGCGATTTGTCGCGCATTCCCTCCAACTGGCGCTCGGAGCGCAGCTTGGAAGATGAGCTGAAGGCACAGGGCATCATCGGTATCCGCCAGATTGATACCCGCGCGCTGGTGCGCCATTTGCGCGACAATGGCTCGATTGCCGCTGGTATTTTCTCCGGTGAGGACGCACAGCAGCCCGTCGATAAGCTGGTGGAAATCGTTCGCGCTCAGCCTGCGATGAAGGGCGCGGACCTGGCTCGCGAGGTCAGCACCGATGACGCCTATGTTGTGGAAGCACAGGGGGAGAAGAAGGCACGTGTTGTGGCCTACGACCTGGGCATCAAGTCCAACACCCCGCGTGAGCTGGCTAAGCGTGGCCTGGAAGTCGTAGTTGTTCCGGCTAACACTCCGTACGAAGATATTAAGAAGGAATACCAGCCGGACGGTGTCTTCTTGTCCAACGGCCCGGGTGACCCGGCAACTGCTGATGAGATGGTTGCGGTCGCCAAGGCTGCCCTCGATGACGGCATGCCTTTATTCGGTATCTGCTTTGGTAACCAGATTCTTGGCCGCGCACTCGGCCTGAATACCTACAAGCTGGTCTTCGGTCACCGCGGCGTCAATGTTCCGGTGAAGGACCACCGCACTGGCCGTATCTTTATCACCGCTCAGAACCACGGCTTCGCACTTGAAGGCAAGGCCGGCGAGAGTTTCGATACCCCGTGGGGCGAGGCAGAGGTTACGCACACCTGCCTTAACGACGACGTCGTGGAAGGTGTCGCACTGAAGAACGGAATGGCCTTTTCTGTGCAGTACCACCCGGAGTCCGCAGCCGGCCCGCACGATGCGCACTCTCTCTTTGATGACTTCCTGGCGCTGATCCAGAAGGTCGATTTCAACAAGTCCGCAACCGGAAACTCGAACAAGTAGGAAAGGGCTAAGGGACCTAACACCATGCCACGTCGTACAGACATCAACCACGTACTGGTTATCGGCTCCGGCCCGATTGTTATCGGTCAGGCCTGCGAGTTCGACTACTCTGGCACCCAGGCTTGCCGCGTGCTGCGCGAAGAGGGCCTGCGAGTCACGCTGGTTAACTCCAACCCGGCAACGATTATGACCGACCCGGAGTTCGCAGACTCCACCTACATCGAGCCGATTGAAACCAAGTACATCGAAAAGATCCTGGCCAAGGAAGCTGCAGAGGGTAACCCGATTGACGCTGTCCTGGCAACTCTCGGTGGCCAGACTGCACTAAACGCCGCCATTCAGCTGGACCGCGAGGGCATTCTGGAGAAGTACAATGTTGAGCTGATTGGTGCTGATATTCCGGCCATTCAGCGCGGTGAGGATCGCCAGATGTTCAAGGACATCGTCGCCAAGATTGGTGGCGAGTCCGCTCGTTCCCGCGTCTGCCACAACATGGAAGAAGTCCATGAGACTGTTGCAGAGCTCGGTCTTCCGGTGGTTGTGCGCCCGTCGTTCACCATGGGCGGTCTGGGCTCCGGTCTGGCTTTCAACCAGGAAGACCTCGACCGTATTGCAGGTGGCGGCCTAGCCGCATCGCCCGAGGCCAATGTTCTGATCGAGGAGTCCATCCTCGGATGGAAGGAATTTGAGCTCGAGCTTATGCGCGATGGCGACGACAACGTCGTCGTGGTCTGCTCCATTGAAAACGTTGATGCCCTCGGTGTCCACACTGGTGACTCGGTGACTGTCGCTCCGTCGATGACTCTGACCGACCGCGAGTTCCAGACCATGCGTGACCAAGGCATCGCAATTCTGCGTGAGGTCGGCGTTGACACCGGTGGCTGTAACATCCAGTTCGCCATCAACCCGAATGACGGCCGCATCATCACCATTGAGATGAACCCGCGCGTCTCCCGCTCATCGGCGCTTGCTTCCAAGGCAACTGGTTTCCCGATTGCAAAGATTGCCGCCAAGCTGGCTATCGGCTACACCCTCGATGAGATCACCAACGACATCACCGGTGAAACCCCGGCTGCGTTTGAGCCGGTGCAGGACTACGTGATTGTCAAGGCTCCACGCTTTGCTTTCGAGAAATTCCCAGGCGCTGACGACACGCTGACCACCACCATGAAGTCCGTCGGTGAGGCCATGGCTATCGGCCGCAACTACATCGGCGCGCTCGGTAAGGTCATGCGCTCGCTGGAGAACAAGCCAGCTGGTTTCTGGACTGTTCCGGATGAGGACTTCGCCGGTGAGCGCGCAAGCGATGTCAACGCTGTCCTTGAGGACCTGAAGCGTCCGACTGAAGGTCGTATCTACGACGTTGAGCTGGCTCAGCGTCTGGGTGCTTCCATCGAGCAAATCCACGAAGCTTCCGGCCTGGATCCGTGGTTTATCGCCGAGATGGAAAACCTGCAGGATATCCGCAAGGAGCTTATCGACGCTCCGGTGCTGACCTCCGACCTGCTGCGTGAGGCTAAGTACTGGGGCCTGTCCGACGCTCAGATTGCTGCGCTGCGCCCTGAATTGGCCGGGGAAGACGGCGTGCGCGAGCTGCGCTGGCGCCTGAACATCCACCCGTTATTCAAGACTGTCGATACCTGCTCCGCCGAGTTCGAAGCACAGACTCCGTACCACTACTCGGCATACGAGCTGGACCCGGCTGCTGAGTCCGAGGTCGCTCCGCAAGCCGAGAAGGAAAAGGTCATCATCCTCGGTTCCGGCCCTAACCGCATCGGCCAGGGTATTGAGTTCGACTACTCCTGTGTCCACGCGGCGCTCGAGCTCTCCCGGGTTGGGTACGAGACCGTCATGGTCAACTGCAACCCGGAAACGGTTTCCACCGACTACGACACCGCAGATCGCCTCTACTTCGAGCCATTGACCTTCGAGGATGTCCTCGAGGTCTACCACGCTGAGAGCCAGTCCGGAAAGGTCGCAGGCGTCATTGTTCAGCTCGGTGGCCAGACCCCGCTGGGCCTGGCGGAACGTCTGCAGGCCGCAGGCGTTCCGATCGTCGGCACTAGCCCAGAGGCAATCGACCTGGCTGAGGACCGCGGTGAGTTCGGCAAGGTGCTGGCTGAGGCCAAGCTGCCGGCGCCGGAGTTCGGTACCGCCACCTCCTTCGCAGAAGCTCGCCAGGTTGCCGCTGGTATCGGTTACCCGGTGCTGGTCCGTCCGTCCTACGTCCTCGGCGGCCGTGGCATGGAAATCGTCTACGATGAGGCCACTCTGGAGGACTACATCAACCGCGCTACCGAGCTGTCCAATGAGCACCCGGTACTGGTTGACCGCTTCCTGGACAGCGCCATCGAGATCGATGTTGATGCACTGTGTGATGGGGAAGAGGTCTACCTCGGCGGCGTTATGGAGCACATCGAGGAAGCCGGTATTCACTCCGGTGACTCCGCGTGTGCGCTGCCTCCGATGACTCTGTCTGCAGGCATCATCGACAAGGTGCGTGAATCCACCAAGGCACTGGCACACGGCATCGGTGTCAAGGGCCTGATGAACGTTCAGTACGCACTCAAGGACGAGACGCTCTACGTCATCGAGGCCAACCCGCGTGCATCTCGTACCGTACCGTTTGTCTCCAAGGCAACCTCGGTTCCGCTGGCTAAGGCCGCGTCCCGCGTCATGATGGGCGATACTATCGCGGAATTGCGCGAAGAGGGCATGATCCCGTCCAACTTCGACGGCGGCTCTCTGCCTGCTGACGCTCCGATCGCGGTTAAGGAAGCGGTCCTGCCGTTCAACCGCTTCCGCGACTTCGAGGGCCGCGCTCTTGACAGTCTGCTGAGCCCGGAGATGAAGTCCACCGGTGAAGTCATGGGCCTGGCCGACAACTTTGGTGCCGCTTTCGCCAAGGGCGAGCTGGCCGGTTTCGGTGAGCTGCCGACCGAGGGCACGATCTTCGTTTCGCTGGCAAACCGCGATAAGCGCACTCTGGTCTTCCCGATCCTCACGCTGGCGGATATGGGCTTCCGCATCCTGGCAACGGAGGGTACGGCCGGTATGCTGCGCCGCAACGGTGTTGAGTGTGAGGTCGTCGCAAAGCGTACGACTGATTCCGAAGCGCCGACGGACGAGCGCGACATCGTCGACATGATTCGCGACGGTGAGGTTGACATCATTATCAACACCCCGTCCGGTTCTGCTGGCGCACGCTCTGACGGATACGAGATTCGCGCCGCTGCTGTGAGCCAGGGCGTAACTTGTGTGACCACCGCTCAGGGCGCCGTCGCCGCACTGCAGGGCATTCTGGCACTGCGCAACGGTGAGATGAGCGTTAAGGCTCTGCAGGAACTCCACCCGGCAGAGTTGGCTGCTCAGGAGCAGGCCTAACATGACCGCGAAGGCTGAAGGTTCCGCAGTGGGGACAGTCAAAGGTTTCGGCGATCGCCTCAGCGAGGTTGTCGCCGAGCGCGGTCGGCTCTGCGTGGGCATCGACCCGCACCCGGGGCTGCTGGATGCCTGGCAGTTACCGCATTCGGCTGACGGTCTAGAGCGCTTTGCCGCCACATGCGTCGAGGCGTTCGGTGACATCGTTGCCGTCGTCAAGCCCCAGGTGGCGTTCTTCGAAGCCTACGGTTCCAAGGGCTTTGCCGTCCTGGAGCGGACGTTGGCGGATCTGAAGGACGCCGGTGCGCTGTCGATTGCAGATGCCAAGCGTGGCGATATCGGTTCGACGATGGCTGCATACGCTGATGCCTGGCTATCGGATGGCTCGCCGCTGGCAGCCGACGCTCTGACGGTTTCTCCGTACCTCGGGTTCGGTGCTCTTGATCCGGCGGTTTCGTTGGCGTTGGAGAACGGACGCGGCCTGTTCGTGTTGGCCGCAACGTCCAATCCGGAAGGTGCGTCCGTACAGAAGGCGACGGTTTCGGGTGAGAGTCTGGCTCAGACCATGGTCAACCAGGCAGCCGCTATTAATGCCCGCCAGATTGACGCTGGTGCAAAGGCGGGCAGCATCGGCGTTGTTGTTGGCGCAACGCTTGACGACGCCCCGGTGCTCAGTGACCTGCGTGGTCCCATTCTCATGCCCGGTGTGGGAGCTCAGGGTGGAACCCCGGCCGATGTAGATCGTCTGGCAGGGGAATCCAAGGGGCTTGCACTGCCAAATATTTCGCGTGCAATTCTCTCCGCTGGGCCTGATCCTGCTGCGCTGCGGCGCGCAACTATTGAAGCTGCGGCTCCGTTCCTATCCGAGAGTTAGCAGCGAATCGACGATTTGGCAGAGCCCCGCAGGGCGCACCTCATAGAACAGGTGCCCCTGCGGGCTTCTTCCGTACCTAGCTGCCGAGATTTTCCTAATGAGCCTCAGGTGGCGGCGGAGTAGGTATGGGCAAGTTACTGTGACGATTCCTGGGAGATTTCGTACAAAAACCGTGGTCAATTTCCATTCTCCTGGGCAAACGGTGCTACAATCGCCGGAGTTGGTTGACCACGACCGAAAGGTGGGGCGGATAAAGCCCTGGTGTCATTTTTATCGACACCCCGTCAGCATTTGCCTCAACAACCGGTAAGTGCGGTACGGTCTCCAATCGTTAAGCACGGTGTCGTTGCCTGCCCTTGGTGGACGCGAGGCTCGTGCAAGTAAATAAGAAGCTAACCAATCTATTTTTACGGAGGAACACGTGGCCCTTCCGCAGTTGACCCCGGAGCAGCGTGCAGCAGCACTCGAGAAGGCAGCTCAGGCCCGCAAGGTACGCGCAGAGCTCAAGGACAAGCTGAAGCGTGGCGCTATCGACCTGCCAGAGGTTCTCAAGCAGGCTGACGAGAACGAGATCATCGGCAAGATGAAAGTCTCCGCTCTGCTCGAGGCTCTGCCGAAGGTCGGCAAGGTCAAGGCACAGGACATCATGAATGACCTGGAGATTGCTCAGACCCGCCGCCTGCGTGGCCTGGGTGACCGTCAGCGTCGCGCTCTGCTGGAGCGCTTCGGCTACGCAGTGGAGGACTAGTCGCAGTGGCCGGGAATGAAAACGGTCAGCTGGTAGTCCTTGCCGGCCCTGCCGGTGTGGGAAAATCCACTGTTGTCAGTCGGCTCCGTGCCGAGGTTCCCGGACTGTACTTCAGCGTTTCCATGACCACCCGCGCCGCACGGCCGGGTGAGGTCGATGGCCGCGACTATTTCTTCGTGACCCCGGAGAAGTTCCAACAGCATATTGATGCAGGAGAGATGCTCGAGTGGGCTGAAATCCACGGTGGTCTGCAGCGTTCTGGTACGCCGCGTGGCCCGGTGGATAAAGCTCTCGCCGAGGGACGTCCGGTACTCGTTGAGGTGGATCTGGCGGGAGCCCGCTCCATCCGTAAGGTAGCGCCGAATGCTCACCTGCTGTTCTTGGCTCCGCCAAGCTGGGAGATTCTCGTCAGCAGGCTCACTGGTCGTGGCACGGAAACCGAGGCGCAAGTCAAGCGTCGCCTGGAAACCGCGCGAGTGGAAATGGATGCTCAGCACGAATTCGATGAGGTTGTTGTCAACGACAATGTCGATGATGCTGTGGCGGCCATCGCTCGGGCGCTGACTACTGGCAAGTAACAGGGCGACTCCACATCATCGATAGTAGAAATCGTTTCCAAGCAATGGTGTTTCTATTGCTCCGACGGTTTCTATTGTCACCCCAGTAACTCACGTTCTATTGAGGAAAGATTTCTCGTGACCCAGGAAAATACCGCCACCGAGGCAGTGTTCGACCCGCCAATTGGTATTACCAATCCGCCGATCGATGAGCTGCTTGGTAAGGCTTCTTCGAAGTACGCTCTGGCTATCTTCGCTGCCAAGCGTGCACGCCAGATTAATGACTACTACCAGCAGATTGACGAAGGCATGCTGGAGTACGTTGGCCCGCTGGTTACTCCGGGGGTCGCTGAGAAGCCTCTGTCCATCGCTCTTCGTGAAATCAACGCTGGTCTGCTGGACCACACTGAGGGCTAGAGCATTTCCTTAAGGGGAGATATCTGTATGCATGCCGCCGGTAATGCTGACGTATCCGAATGTTTAAAGGTTGTCGTCGGGGTTGCCGGCGGCATCGCTGCATATAAGGCCGCACACGTTGTTCGTGGCTTCAAGGAACTCGGTCACGATGTTCGCGTCGTTCCCACCAAGTCCGCATTGAACTTTGTAGGTGCGGCTACTTTCGAGGCGCTGTCGGGGAACCCGGTGTCGACTACGGTTTTTGACGCAGTCGATGAAGTTCAGCATGTCCGGGTGGGGCAGGAGGCCGACCTCGTCGTCGTGGTTCCCGCGACTGCCGACTTTATGGCGCGTGCCGCACACGGGCGTGCCGACGACCTTCTCACCGCAACTTTGCTTGTGGCGACCTGCCCGGTGGTTCTGGCCCCTGCCATGCACACCGAGATGTGGAACCATCCAGCTACGCGGGATAATGTCGCGATTCTTCGTCGCCATGGCACTATTGTCCTCGATCCGGCCCATGGCCGTTTGACTGGTAAGGACACTGGTCCAGGTCGTCTGCCGGAGCCAGAGCAGATAGTTTCGTTGGCATTAGCGGCAGTCGAGAATCCGCGCCACTTCCGCCGCGACTTCGAGGGCGTGCGCTTCATGATTACTGCCGGTGGCACCCGTGAGGCTATCGACCCGGTACGTTTTATCGGCAACCACTCCTCAGGGCGTCAGGGCTTCGCGCTAGCTGAGATGGCAGCACAGCGTGGCGCTCAGGTCACTGTGGTGGCAGGACATACAGATCAGTTGCCGACACCGCTGGGCGCGAATGTTGTAAAGGTTGATTCCACTTTGGAGATGGCCAAGGCCGCCCACGAACACTCCAAGTTGGCCGATGTCTGCATTTTTGCCGCTGCCGTCGCCGACTTCCGTCCGGCATCGACCGCTGGGGCCAAGATGAAGAAGGGCGTCGCAGACGACGCTTTGAGCAACATCCAGCTCGTAGAAAACCCTGACATTCTGGCTACCACTGTGGAGCGTCGTAAAGCGGGCGAGATTCCGGCAACCACGACGATGGTGGGCTTTGCGGCTGAGACCGGCGACGAGACGACGACGCCGCTCGAGCTTGCGAAGCAGAAAATTGTGCGCAAGGGCTGCGATTTGCTCATGTGTAACGACGTCTCGGGTGGGCAAACTTTCGGTGCGACGGACAATGTCGGATGGTTGCTGTCTCTCGATGGCGAGCAGTGGGACGTGCCGCGAGGCTCAAAATTCTCGGTAGCCGGTTCGATTTTGGATGCAGTCTCCGAGCTGCGACAGGAACCTCAGCCAGCGGAGTAGCCGGTGCCTACTACGGCGACTGAACCGCTTGGTCTATAATTATCGAATCAAACGAAAACCCACGCCGCAGCGACATCGCAGGGCTGGGGAAATGATCTAGAAGAAAGTTGTACTGCTCGTGGCCTCTAATCTTCGGCTGTTTTCCAGTGAATCTGTTACCGAGGGGCACCCAGATAAGATTTGCGACTCGATTTCGGACTCCATCCTTGACGCTATGCTCGCGCAGGATTCTGCATCGATGGTCGCCGTTGAGACTGTGGTGACTACCGGTTTAGTCCATGTTGTTGGCGAGGTTCGCACGAAGAGCTACGTTGACATCCCCGGAATTGTCCGGAGTCGACTGAAGGAGATCGGTTTCGATTCTTCTGAAAAGGGCTTTGACGGCAAGACCTGTGGCGTCTCCATTTCGATCGGTGAGCAGTCTTCAGACATCCACGACGGTGTGCACACTTCTCTGGAAGCACGCAGCTCTGATGGCGAAGTCGAAGCAGAAGATCTCAAGGGCGCTGGCGACCAGGGGCTGATGTTCGGCTACGCTACCAACGAAACTCCGGAGTACATGCCGCTACCGATTGCACTGGCGCACCGTCTGGCTCGCCGCTTGACGCAGGTACGCAAGGAAGGCATCGTCCCATCGCTTCGACCGGATGGTAAGACTCAGGTCACCTTCGCTTACGACGAAGACAATAACCCGGTGTACTTGGACACCGTAGTGGTGTCCACGCAGCACGACCCGGATGTGACCCAGGAGTGGATTACCGAGCAGATTAAGACTCACGTAGTCGATTGGGTGCTCGACGACGCTAACTTGCGCGAGCGCTTTGTTACCGAGGAATTGAATCTGCTGGTCAACCCGTCTGGCCAGTTTATTATCGGTGGCCCGATGGGCGATGCCGGCCTGACCGGCCGAAAGATTATCGTCGACACTTATGGCGGTATGGCTCGTCACGGTGGCGGCGCATTCTCGGGTAAGGACCCGTCAAAGGTGGACCGCTCCGGCGCCTATGCCACCCGTTGGGTTGCGAAGAATGCCGTGGCCGCAGGTCTGGCTGACCGCCTGGAGATTCAGGTCGCCTACGCTATCGGCCGCGCTCGCCCGGTAGGCCTTTACGTCGACTCTTTCGGCACCGGTCACGTTTCGGACGACGCCATCCGCGAGGCTATCAACAAGGTCTTCGACCTTCGTCCGGCCGCTATTATTCGTGACCTGGACTTGCTGCGCCCGATTTATGCGCAGACCTCCACCTACGGTCACTTTGGCCGAACTGACTTGGACCTGCCGTGGGAGCAACTCAACCGTGTTGAAGAGCTCCGCGCAGCCGCTGGCCTGGGATAAACACCACCCGCCAGCATGACCCTGGGGTGGGGAAGTAGAGTAAGACTCTATGACCGACGCCCCCTTCGCACCCGCCGCCGCAGCTGAGAAGCTGCCAGTCGCGCGGGTGCTTCCACTTTTGGGGCTGCCGCAGTTGGATCGCCCCTTCGATTACCTGGTTCCGCGCGCGCTAGCGGAGGAAGCGGTTGTCGGTTGCCGCGTGCGGATTCGCTTCCACGGCCAATTGGTCAATGCGCTGGTACTGGAGCGCTGTGCCACGCCCACTCACGACGGCAAACTGTCCTATCTCAAGGATGTCATCAGCTCTGAGGTTGTCTATCCGCCACAGCTTCGACGGTTGGTGGATTCTCTGGCGGAGTATTACGGCGCAACACGCTCAAACATCATTCGATCCGCCATCCCAACCCGTCATGCACGGGCCGAACGTGCCCGCAAGGAGAAGATGCCCCCAACGTGGGAGGAATTGGGAAAGCTTGCCACCGAGGATCCGGACCTTTCCGCGTGGGGCAACTATGTCTTCGGCGAATCCTTTGTCGATTCCGTCCGCAAGGGCGCCCCGGCACGCGCAGCGTGGCAGCCAGTTCCAGGGGAACAGGTGGCAGCCATGCTCGCCGCGCTCAGCGTTTCGGTCGCCCGCGATGGTGGCGGTGTTCTCATCATTGTGCCGGACGCACGCACGCAGGCACGCTTCGAGAGCGCTTTTCGCGAGCTCATTTCTGCCCGTCAGCTCACTCTTCTCGGGGCTGGTCTCGGTCCCGAGTCCCGCTATCGCCGCTACCTGGATATCCTGCACGGCCAGGGGCGCATAGTCGTCGGAACGCGCTCGGCAGCGTACGCGCCAGTGCAGAATCTGCGTTTAGCAGTGATTGTCGATGATGGCGATGACAACCTCGTAGACCCCCGCGCACCCTACGTCCACTCTCGCGAGGTGCTGGTCACGCGAAGTGCGCAGGAGGGATGCGCTCTTATTTTTGCATCGTATAGCCGTACAGCAGAGGTGCAGCTGCTGGTCTCCTCAGGTTGGGCGCACAATCTGGTTGCAGGCGCCGACGCCCTGGCTGAATCCATGCCGGAGATGATTGCCTCCACGGACACTTCCGAAGACCCGGATGACGTGAGTAGGGGACGCCTTCCTGCCATCGCTTTTCGACGGGCAAAAGCCGCGCTGCGCGAAGAGCTTCCGATTCTGGTCCAGGTACCCCGCAAGGGATATGTACCGACATTGTCGTGTCGCTCCTGTGGCGCGCCTGCGCGCTGTCGCTGGTGTAACGGTCCACTGGGAATTCCACCGTCCGATAACCCGGACGATCCGGCGCCGCCGACCTGTCGGTGGTGTGGCCGCATCGACATCCACCACCGTTGCCATAGCTGCGGTTCCACCAAGATTCGGCCAGTCGTGGTCGGCAGTGAACGTACGGCGGAAGAGTTTGGTCGTATTTTCAGTCCATTCCCAGTCGTCGCTTCCTCTGGCGAACGGATTGTTGACGACATTCCCGAAGGCCCGAGGGTCGTGGTGGCCACGCCGGGAGCCGAGCCTTATGCGCCGGAGGGCTACGGAGCAGTGATGCTGCTGGACACTTGGGCGATGCTCGGCCGGCAGGACTTGCGCGCTCATGAAGAGGCCTATGCGCATTGGTCTCGAGCTGTCACGCTTGCGCGCCCGCGGGAGCGAGGAGGGGCAGTGGTTATCGATGCGGATGCTGCAGTCCCGACTGTGGCCGATCTTCTGGCATGGGACGCGGTAGGCGCTGCGAACAGGGAATTGGCCGACCGTACAGCCGCCGCTCTGCCTCCGGCCTTTCACGTGGCAGCGGTGGACGGGACTGAAGAGGGCCTGCGTAACTTCATGGAGTCCCTGGAGGTTCCATCGGGCGCGGAAATCCTGGGGCCGGTAGACCTTCCCCGCAACGCCAGACCACCAGCAGGCGTGGAACCGGGTACACCTATTCAGCGGATGTTGGTGCGCTGTGACCGTCGGCAAGCACGGGCGGTGGGAGCGGCGTTGAAGGCAGCACAGGTCGTTCGAGCGACCAGGAAGGACCCGACGCCGGTGCGCGTTGTCGTCGATCCGATTAATTTCGGCTAGCTGCTAAAATGAGCGCGTTATCGCTTGATTCACACCAGTTTTCTTGGAGGCTCTAAGTTCATGGCAGTTCGTGAGGTACGTCTTTTCGGCGATCCGGTGTTGCTGTCCAAGGCGGATACCGTCACTGATTTCGACGCGACGCTGTCGCACCTGATTGATGACATGTTCGACACGATGGACGAGCAACAGGGCGTCGGGCTCGCGGCAAACCAGGTCGGTGTGCTGCAGCGCGTTTTCGTCTACGACTGCAATGGCACCCGCGGGCACATCGTCAATCCGGAATGGGAAGCCATCGGCGACGAGACTGTCCACGAAATCGAAGGATGCCTGTCTATCCCAGGTATTAATGGACCCGTGACTCGACACGCACGTGTGCGCGTTACTGGCCAGGATCGCCACGGCACACCGGTGAGCTTCGAAGCTGATGATTTGCTGGCTCGCTGTGTGCAGCATGAAAGCGACCACCTGGATGGTGTGCTGTTTTTGAAGCGTCTCGAGGGCGACGAGCGCAAGACCGCGATGCGTTCTCTGCGTGAGCAGGACTGGTTCCTCAACCGCGGTTAACTCACCTGCGCCTAGCCCCCTGGGTGTGGCGCCCCGAGTTTCATCACTAGATTAACTAGAACAACTAGGTCCACCAGGAAGGAATCCACTTACTGTGCGCCTGATTTTTGCCGGAACCCCGGAACCTGCTGTCGTTGCACTGAAGAAGTTGCTCGAAGACTCCCGTCATGAAATCGTCGCTGTTCTCACTCGCCCCGATGCCCGCCGTGGCCGCGGCAAGTCGCTTTCGCCCTCGCCGGTGAAGGCGCTGGCCTTGGAACACGACATTCCCGTGCTCACCCCGACGACCCTGCGCGATGAAGAGATCCAGCAGCAAATCCGCGAATTAAACGCCGACTGCATCCCGGTGGTCGCCTACGGCAATCTTGTGCCGGAGGAATTGCTCGATGTACCGACGCACGGCTGGGTCAATCTGCATTTCTCACTGCTTCCTGCTTGGCGAGGTGCCGCGCCGGTGCAGGCAGCTATCGCTGCCGGCGATGAAGTCACGGGTGCCAGTACTTTCCGGATTGAAAAGGGTCTGGATACCGGACCAGTTTTCGGTACCGTCACCGAAGCGATTCGCCCGACCGATAATGCCGACGACCTTTTGACCCGCCTGGCATACTCCGGCGCGGATCTTCTAGCCGCCACCATGGACGGCATCGAAGCCGGTGCGTTGCGTCCGACCGCTCAGCCAGAACAGGATGTCAGTTACGCCGCTAAGTTCGGGCCGGAGGATGCCCGAATCGTTTGGACTCAGCCGCGACATCTTCTTGACCGCCGCGCTCGTGCATTCACGCCTGCCCCAGGTGCGTGGACGACTCTCGACGGTGCACGTTTGAAGGTCGGAGAGCTCACCCCGCTTTCCGACGAGGACAGCGCTGCGGTCGACGAGGTGCGAAAGGCAGCTGCTCCGGAGGCGGCAGCCGCCACACCGGGTGAGTTGGTAGTGGAGAAGCACCGAGTATCTGTGCGTTGTGCCGATGGCTATGTGCAGCTGGTGAAGGTGCAGCCACAGGGTAAGAAGATGATGGATGCGTCCGACTGGGCGCGAGGTAGCCAACCCGGCGGAAAGGTCTGCGAGTAAATGGGCAACCACAAACCCCGCCACAACGGTGGCGGACGGCAGCGCGGCAATCGCAGCGGACAGAACCGCAATGACCGCAACCGTAACCGTGACAATCGCGGTGGGGACAACCGTGGTGGCATCGACCAGCCGCGCAAGGTCGCACTGAAGGTACTAGCCGACGTTCGCGAGAATGATGCTTACGCGAACCTGCTGCTGCCCAAGTTGCTGAAGGCACACAAGCTCAAGGGTCGGGATGCTGCTTTTGCAACGGAGCTGACGTACGGCACACTGCGGGCGGAAGGCCTGTTGGATGCCGTGATTGAGGCGTCGTCGTCACGCCCGTTAAACGATATTGCTGGACCGGTGATGGACGTGCTGCGCCTGGGCACGTACCAGCTGCTGCGTACGCGCGTCGACGCCTACGCGGCGGTCGATACCTCGGTGCGGGCAGTGGCGAAGGTGGCGGGACCTGGTGCGCGCGGGTTTGTCAACGCCATTTTGCGGAAGGTCTCCTCGAAGACCGAAAGCGAATGGGTGGCTGAGATTGCACCGGATCCCGCGACCGATCCGATTGGCTACGTGGCAATGAAGCATGCCCACCCGCGCTGGATTGCGATGGAGTTTGCCCGCGCACTCGGTGCACAAGCCGGTGAGCTGCAGCAAGCACTCGCTGCCGACGATGCCCGCCCGCTGGTGCACTTGGTCGCTCGTCCGGGCGAGATTACTGCTGAGGAATTGGCACTGATCACTGGCGGTGAAGAGGGACCGTGGTCGCCGTACTGTGTGCGATTGGACTCCGGTGCCCCAGGAGAATTGGAGCCGGTTCGACAGGGCTTGGCTGCGGTGCAGGACGAGGGTTCTCAGCTCATTGCGCGTGCCGTCACCATGGCACCCGTTGCCGGTGAAGACAGCGGCCGCTGGTTAGATCTGTGTTCCGGCCCCGGTGGTAAGTCAGCTTTCATCGGTGGCATCGCTGCTATTGAGGGCGCGAAGCTCGACGCTGTTGAGGTATCTGCGACTCGCGCAGAACTGGTGAAGAAGGCCACGGCCGGGCTGCCAGTGACTGTAACCGTTGCGGATGGTCGCGATACCGGGCTGGAGGCAGGCTTTGACCGCATTTTGGTAGACGCGCCGTGCTCTGGTTTGGGCTCGCTTCGCCGTCGCCCGGAAGCACGCTGGCGGAAGTCGCCGTCCGATCTGAACTCCTTGACTGCGCTGCAGTTTGAACTGCTCAGTGAAGCTGTGCGTCTGGCACGGCCGGGTGGCATCATCGTCTATTCCACGTGTTCTCCGCATCTGCGTGAAACCAGGGGCATTGTCGATAGGGCAGTGACGGAATTGCCGGTGACGGAGCTGAAGGCACACGAGCTGGTAACGCCGATGACCGATGTCGGACCGTATCCATCTGTGCAGATGTGGCCACACCGCCACGGTACCGATGCGATGTTCTTCTCAGTTTTGCGCAAGAACGACTAGGCTCAGAGGTTATGAGCGCACCAATTATTGCCCCGTCCATTCTCGCTGCTGACTTCGCTCGCCTCGACCGCGAGGTTGAGGCTGTAGCGAATGCAGATTGGCTACATATCGACGTCATGGATGGCCACTTCGTTCCCAACCTGTCTTTCGGCGCTCCGGTGCTGGAGGCCGTAGCTGCGGTGACGGACAAGTACTTGGATGTCCATCTCATGATTGAGAACCCGGAGAAGTGGGTCGACACCTACATTAAGGCGGGGGCGAGCTCCGTTATTTTCCATGTGGAAGCCGCCGACGACGCCATCGCACTGGCACGCCACATTCGTTCCCAGGGCGTGAAGGCCGGGTTCTCGCTGCGCCCGGGTACCCCAATTGAGCCGTGGCTGGATCACCTCGCCGAATTCGACGAGGTGCTGGTCATGAGTGTCGAACCCGGTTTCGGGGGCCAGTCCTTTATGCCGGATCAGCTAACCAAGGTCGAGAAGCTGCGTCAGCGCATTGATGCCGAAGGTCTGGATACTCTGATCGAGATTGACGGTGGTATCTCCGCCAAGACCATCGAATCCGCTGCCGCCGCCGGTTGCGACGCCTTCGTTGCAGGGTCGGCCGTTTTCGGCGCTGATGATCGTGCGGCGGCTGTCGATGAGCTGCGCGCATTGGCCACTACTGCTGCAACTAAGTAGACGGCGGTGAAGCACGGTGGCACAGTTTCCGGATCTCGTCTCCGCACAGCCGCTGACTGACGCTCAAGCTATGGCATTGGCCATAGAAGCCGGCCAGCGAGTTCGGGGCACCACCTATCCCAATCCACCGATTGGTTGCGTCATCCTCGATACCGCAGGGATTGCGGTAGGAGTGGCCGGAACTGAGCCGGTAGGTGGCCGACACGCAGAGCCACAAGCATTAGAAATGGCGGGGGCACGAGCTCAGGGCGGTACTGCAGTGGTCACACTAGAGCCGTGCAATCATATCGGCCGTACACCACCGTGCACCGAGGCACTTGCGGCAGCCGGAGTTTCCCGCGTCATATTTGCGGTCGCCGATCCTAATCCCGTGGCCGCTGGCGGCAGCGAGTGGTTGCGATACAAGGGAATCGACGTGGTCGAGGAGTTCCAACGCAATCGTGTGGCGGATGGCTATCTGCGTCCATGGTTACACTGGCAGCGCACTCGGCGCCCACACATCACGCTGAAGACGGCGGGCACGCTGGATGGTTTCGCCGCCGCTACCGACCGCACCTCGCAGTGGATTACGGGGGAGCAGGCGCGGGCACGGGTACATATCGATCGTGCACGTCGGCAAGCGATTGTCGTCGGAACGGGAACAGTGCTCGCTGACAATCCGCGATTGACCGCGCGCACACCAGACGGCGAGGAGCTGTCAACGCAACCCCTGCGCATCGCGATCGGCACCTCGGAGGTCGCCGCCGATGCGAATATCCGCGGCGATAACTTCCGCCACATTCGCACTCACGATGTGGAAGTGGCGCTGGAGACAATGGCGGATATGGGCCTTATTGACGTCCTGGTAGAAGGCGGCCCACGGCTCGCCAGCGCTTTCTTGGAAGCCGATGCTGTCGACGCGATTGAGTCCTACATTGCCCCGGCGTTTCTCGGAGCTGGTCTGCCGGTGACATCGGCCAATCATGAGACCACCATCACTGACATCTCCCGTTTCCGCACCGTCGCGGTCGAGACTCTGGGGGATGACATTTTGATTACGGCACTCCGCAGTGGCAAAGATCGCGGGTAGACCGGCTAGAGTTAATTTTGTAAAAATCTTTCAATTTATAACAAACGGTAAAGGATTTTCCTGACCACTATGTTTACGGGAATTGTTGAGGAACTCGGCGAAATTCGCGAAATCCACCGCGAAGCCGATTCCATTACTCTGACCATTCGCGCGACCACCGTGCTTGACGACGTGCACCACGGTGATTCCATTGCTGTCAATGGTGTTTGTTTGACCGTCGTGGAGTTTGGCGATGATTTCTTTACCGCTGATCTCATGCAAGAGACTCTGGATAGGTCGAGCCTCGGCCAGGTTGAGGTCGGCTCCAAGGTCAACCTCGAACGTGCAACCGCAGTGGGTCAACGCCTCGGCGGCCATATCGTGCAGGGACATGTCGATGGCACCGGCGAGGTTATTTCGCGCACGCCAGGGGAGCGCTGGGAAGTAGTGCGGATTTCGCTGCCGGAGCATCTCTCCAAGTATGTCGTGGAAAAGGGCTCAATTGCCGTGGATGGTACTTCGTTGACCGTCTCTGCAGTAGGCGAGGGGTTCTTTGAGGTCAGCCTGATACCGACGACGCTGACGGACTCCGTTATTGGTTCGACCGCGGTAGGCGCCAAGGTCAATTTGGAAGTCGATGTGCTAGCCAAGTACGTCGAGAAAATGTTGGAAAGATAAGCTACAAGACTGTGATTAAGTTCGATTCTGTAGAGCGGGCCATTGCGGACATCGCAGCCGGTAAGGCCGTGGTCGTCGTCGACGATGAAGATCGTGAGAACGAGGGCGACATCATCTTCGCCGCCGAGAAGGCAACGCCTGAACTTGTTGCCTTTATGGTTCGCTATTCCTCTGGTTACATCTGCGCGCCGCTGACCGCCGAGGACTGCGAGCGTCTGAATTTGCCACCGATGGTGTCAGAGAATGAGGATGCCCGCGGTACCGCATACACAGTGACCGTGGATGCCAACACCGGTACGACCGGTATTTCCGCCACAGATCGTGCGAACACCATTCGTACTCTGGCTGACCCCACGTCGAGCCCGCACGATTTCACCCGACCAGGACACGTGGTCCCGTTGCGAGCTCGCGATGGTGGCGTCCTCGTCCGTGCCGGCCACACCGAGGCTGCGGTCGATCTCGCCCGCCTGGCAGGGCTTCGTCCTGCTGGCGTGCTGTGTGAGGTTGTCTCCGAGGAAGACCCGACCGGTATGGCGCGCGCGGAGGAACTGCGTCGCTTCTGCGACAAGCACGATTTAGCGCTGATCTCCATTGAGCAGCTGATCGAATACCGTCGCCACAACGAGCACTTGATTGAACGCGTTGTCGAAACCAAGCTGCCGACCGACTACGGCGAGTTCCGTGCCATTGGGTACCGCAGCCTTATCGACGGTGTTGAGCATGTCGCTCTCGTTGTGGGGGATGTGTCTTCCAACGATGGTCAGGACGTCCTCGTGCGTGTGCACTCCGAATGCCTCACTGGCGACGCACTGGGATCTCGCCGCTGCGACTGCGGTCAGCAGCTGCGCAACTCCATGCGCATGGTTCACGAAGCGGGGCGTGGCGTCATCCTCTACATGCGCGGTCACGAAGGCCGAGGCATTGGTCTGATGCCGAAGCTGCAGGCCTACCATCTGCAAGATGAAGGCGCTGACACCGTTGATGCCAATCTTGCGCTCGGTTTGCCGTCGGATGCCCGTGAGTACGGCACTGGTGCACAGATTCTGCAGGATCTTGGAGTCACCACTATGGCGCTGCTGACGAACAATCCGACCAAGCGTGCCGGCCTAGGTGGTTATGGACTAGAGATGAGCCGCCGGGTACCGGTGCCAGTTGAGGTCAACGAGGATAACTTGAAATACTTGTTGACAAAGCGCGAACGCATGGGCCATGAGCTCCCTTGGTTGGATGAGTACATGGAGACCCACGGCATTTCGACAGAAGGAGCACAGTAGATGAGTGGCGCAGGTCTTCCTGAAATTTCCGTTCCCGATTCCACTGGTGTGACCGTCGGTCTGGTCACCTCTCACTGGAACGAGGAGATTACTGGGCAGCTTCGTCGTGAAGCGCTGTCCCAGGCCGAGGAGGTCGGCGCTGTAGTCACGGATGTGACTGTCGTCGGTGCTCTGGAGATTCCGGTTGTGGTGCAACAGCTCGCGCGAACTCACGACGCCGTGGTGGCGCTGGGGTGCGTTATCCGCGGTGGTACGCCGCACTTCGACTATGTCTGCGACTCGGTGACTGAGGGCCTGACGCGGATCGCACTGGACTGTGAAACGCCAGTTGGCAATGGTGTGTTGACCTGCAACACTGAACAGCAAGCAATTGATCGTGCCGGCGGTGAGGGCGCCGCGGAGAATAAAGGTCGCGAGGCCATGGCCGCAGCGCTGCACACCGTCGCAGTGTTGAAGTCCCTTCGTGAAGGTGGAGCTGAGTAAGAATGGGTAACTCCGAACGCCACAGCAATTCGACTGCCGTCGACACCGGTAGCGAAGACAAATGGCTGTTGGAAATCACCTCGCAAAAGCTGCGTCTGTGGGCGATTATCGCTGCAGTTGTGGTTTTCGCTATCCATATCTTCATGGGTATCGTGGTGGACTTTGGTAACACCGGAGCTTCGGTGACCATTATTGACCAGCTGGCTTTCCCGATGATTGGTTTGATCATCGCCGGGGTGATTCTGCTACTGACTCGGGCTCGCGTTCGCGTCAATGCCAGGGGCGTGGAAGTCCGCAATCTGCTCAATGCGAAGTTCTACCCGTGGGTCGATATCTACGGCCTGAGTTTTCCAAAGAAGTCCCGCTGGGCTCGCTTGGAGCTGCCTGACTTTGAGTTTGTGCCGATGCTCGCGATCCAGTCGGCCGACGGCAGCCGCGTCGTGGAAGACATCCGCCGGTTCCGTGAACTTGAAGACAAGTTCATGCCGGAGGACTAACCCAAGGACACGTTTTAAGGACACCGTAAGTGACTGACCCTTCTCAGTACCGTCCCGCCCCCGGCACCATTCCCACGGAGCCGGGGGTGTACCGTTTTCTCGATTCAACCGGGCGCGTTCTCTACGTCGGCAAGGCGAAGAATCTCCGTGCGCGTTTGTCTAACTATTTCCAGGACTTAACTCGGCTTCATCCCCGCACCCGCCAGATGGTGCAGTCCGCTTCGAAGGTGACGTGGACTGTCGTCCACAATGAAGTCGAAGCGCTGCAGTTGGAGTACACCTGGATCAAGCGCTTTAATCCGCGGTTCAACGTGATGTACCGCGACGACAAGTCGTATCCGATGTTGGCCGTCAGCGTTGGAGAGCTGTACCCGCGGCTCTTTCTCTACCGAGGACCGCGCCGGAAGGGCGTGCGTTATTTCGGGCCTTATTCACACGCGTGGGCTATCCGAGAAACGCTCGACTTGCTTACACGAGTTTTCCCAGCCCGCACCTGTTCAAAGGGAGTCTTCAACCGGCAGCAAGCCCTGGGGCGGCCCTGTTTGCTCGGCTATATCGACAAATGCTCGGCGCCTTGTGTCGGCCGTGTCAGTGCCGAGGAACACCGCGAAATTGTCCGTGGTTTTACCAGCTTCATGTCGGGAAATACGGGCCCGGTCACGAGGCGCTTAAAGAAGGAAATGGAGGAAGCTGCCGGCGAGTTAGACTTCGAGCGCGCCGCTAGTCTGCGCGACAACCTCGCTGCCATCGACAAGGTCATGGAGCGGCAGTCAGTCGTGCTTTCCGACGCCGCCGATGCCGACTTTATTGCGCTAGCAACCGACGAACTGGAAGCGGCCGTGCAGATTTTCCATGTTCGGGCGGGACGTATTTACGGTCAGCGCGGCTGGGTAGTGGAGAAGTCCGGCGAGTACGCGACTACGGAGTTTCGAGAGGGAGAAACTGACCCCAGCTTGGGTGGGCTGCTAACGCAGTTCCTGACACAGTTCTATGGCGACGCCGCCAAGCACGCGGATGTCGACGGCGATGAATCAACCACTGCCGCCCAGGTTGTGCCACGCGAAATTCTCGTTCAGGCCACGCCCGACGAGCTTGACGAGGTTACTGCATTTTTGGCCGATATTCGTGGCACTAATGTGGATATTCGCGTCCCACAGCGCGGTGACAAGCGGACGCTCATGGAGACCGTGCAGAAAAATGCAGCTGAAGCGCTGCGCCAGCACAAGCTAAAGCGAAGTGGAGATCTAACTACTCGATCGCAGGCTCTCTCCGAACTTCAGGACGCGCTGTTTATGGATGAAGCGCCGCTGCGTATCGAATGCACTGACATCTCGCATATTCAGGGCACCGATGTGGTGGCCTCGTTGGTGGTCTTCGAGGATGGATTGCCCAAGAAGTCCGACTACCGCCGCTACCGAATCAAAGATGCAGCGGGTGACGGTCGCTCGGACGACGTCGGTTCTATCGCTGAGGTTGTGCGCCGTCGTTTTCTGCGCCATAACGAGGACAAGCTCGCCATGCCCGATGATGCAAGCGAGATGTTCGTCGAAGAGACGACTGATGCCGTCGATGAGCAGTCGCGGAGTAACCGCAAGTTTGCCTACCCGCCACAGTTGTTCATCGTCGACGGTGGTGCACCGCAGGTCGCAGCCGCACAGGCGGTCCTCGATGAACTCGAGGTCACCGATGTGACGTTGGTGGGGATTGCCAAGCGCTTAGAAGAGCTGTGGATTCCCGACGATGATGAGCCGCTCATTCTGCCGCGTAATTCGGAAGCGATGTACCTAATCCAGCGAATTCGTGATGAGGCGCACCGCTTTGCCATTAATTATCACCGCCAGCAGCGATCTAAACGCATGCGCTCGTCGATGCTTGATGGCATTAAGGGGCTGGGGCCAGCACGCCGCAGTGAGTTGGTCAAGCACTTTGGTTCCGTTGCGGCGCTGAAGAAGGCCAGCGTCGAGCAGATCGAAGAAGTGGCTGGTTTCGGGCCGATGCTCGCGAAAACTGTTTACGATTACCTCCATCCAGACGAGAAGTCGTCAGAGCCAAACTCGGATGTCGGTCCGGGAGAGTAGGCGTAGAAGTAGGTAAACAAGTGGCTAAAACCGCACTTGAAACAGTGCTAGGGGGTTTACTTCCGCTAGTAAAACCGAGAGCGGTTGGGCGGAATTGTATTAGAGTGATGGCATGATTACTTCGGGTTATTCCCCTCAGGCTGAAAAGTCACTTGTGTTGATTACCGGCATGTCCGGTTCCGGACGCAATACGGCCGCCAGCGTCTTGGAGGAGATGGGCTGGTATGTCGCAGACAACCTGCCCCCGGAGTTGATTATGCGCATGGTCGAGTTGTCGTTTGAAGCGGACTCTCCAGTAGAGCGCCTCGCTATCGTCACCGACGTGCGCTCGCGCGCGTTCGCCGGCAGTTTGGGGGAGGTGCTCGACGGACTCCGCAATGAGGGGCGCCAGCCCTATGTCATCTTCTTTGATGCCAACGACGACACCCTCATCGCCCGCTACGACTCTGTCCGCCGCACCCATCCGCTGCAGGAAAATGGCACGCTTTCACAGGGTATTGCCGCTGAACGTCAGATGTTGCTGCCAATAAAGGGCATGTCGGATTTAGTAGTGGATACTTCTGACATGAGCGTGCACGATTTGCGCCGTGAGTTAGAGCATCAGTTGTCGGATACCGCTAGTAAGATTCAGCAGATCACCATCGAATCTTTTGGGTTTAAGCACGGTGCACCGCGCGATGCCGACATGCTTTTCGACGTCCGTTTTCTCCCCAATCCCTATTGGGTACCTGAGCTGCGTGCGGGCCGCGGTACCAATAAAGCAGTGGCCGAATACGTGCTGTCCCAACCTGAGTCTCAGGGGTTTTTGGACAACGTCACAAACTTGATTGAATTGGTTTTGCCCGGGTACCGCCGTGAGGGCAAGGGTTTTATGACTATCGCTGTGGGATGCACCGGAGGCCATCACCGAAGTGTGGCCATGTCGGAGGCGCTGGCTAAGAAGCTCGAGGGAGTTTCCGGGATCAACGTCAACGTCGTCCACCGCGATATTGACCGCAACTAGCGGTTTTCGTGGAGGTGTAGAAATTGACATCAATTACCAGTCTGGGTGGCGGTCATGGTCTATTTGCCACGCTGAGAGCTGACCGTCAGGTTGCGGACCATGTCACTGCGGTGGTCACTGTTGCCGACGATGGCGGATCCTCGGGTCGCCTTCGTCGTGAGCTGGGGCAGATTCCCCCTGGAGACCTTCGCATGGCACTCGCCGCGCTTTCCGCAGATACTGAAAAAGGCGATCTGTGGGAAAAGACACTGCAGCACCGCTTTGGCGGAACTGGCGCACTGGCAGGGCATGCGATTGGCAATCTGATTATCGCTGGCCTCACTAGTGTGATGGGAAATGAAGTCGACGCGCTTGACGAAATTGGCCGGTTGCTGCAAATCCGGGGTCGCGTCGTCCCCATGTCGCCGATCCCGCTAGAGATTGAGGCCGAAGTCGTTGGCTTGGAGCAGGATGCTCGCGTTGTGCGCCAGGTCCGTGGCCAGGTCGCAGTGGCCACGACACCTGGCCAGGTGCGCCGAATCCGGCTGATTCCTGAGACTCCGCCGGCATCCGAGGAGGCCATTGAAGCTATCCTCAATGCCGATTTGGTGACGCTGGGTCCGGGTTCGTGGTTTACTTCGGTTCTGCCACATCTTCAGGTGCCCGGGCTGCGGGATGCTCTGCAAGAAACCAATGCCACAACCGTCGTGGTGCTGAATCTTGTCGCCGAGCCGGGGGAGACCGCCGGTTTTTCTTCCGAACGGCACATCCATATGCTCACGCAGCATGCACCTAACTTGAAGCTCAATTACGTGCTTGTCGACGACAACACGCCGCTCGCGGATACCGAACGAGAATACCTGCAGCGAGCGGCGGATAGCCTAGACGCGCAGGTTGTCTTCGCCGATGTGCAAGAAGTTGATGACCACGGAGCTCTGACGGGTCGGCATTCGCCGGAGAAACTAGCTGTCGCACTTCGTCAGTTCCTCTAAAGCGTCCGGCCAATCGAGGGTTTTTATGCATTCTCCTGCGAGGATGCAACAGACAATCAACTAATTGCCACTCGATTGGTTCCGGATACTATCCTTGAGGTTTATTGCTAAAGCTCAAATGGGGTTAATTTTACCTAAATTAACCAGGCCCAAACCCAGCTCGTACACATGAAATGAGGATGGACAGCATCGTGGCATTGACGGCGAAGGTCAAAGACGAACTAGCCCGCGTGTCAGTTTCGCAGGAAAGCGCTCAGGCAGCGGAGATTGCGACCCTGTTCCGCTTCGCAGGAGGACTCCACCTGGTGGCAGGTTCGATTGTGCTGGAGGCTGAGTTGGATTCCGGCGCTGTCGCACGCCGCCTGCGCTCCATGCTGGCCGAACTCTACGATGTCAAAGCCAGCCTCAATGTCTTATCTCCCGGTGGCTTGCGAAAGACCTCGAAGTACATCGTGCGGGTAACTGATGGCGCGGAACTCGTCGTTAGGCAAACTGGCCTGATTGACTCTGCGGGACGTCCCGTACGTGGGCTACCACGCAAGCTGATCATGGGGCAGAAAATTGATCAAGAAGCTGCATGGCGGGGTGCTTTTTTGGCACATGGTTCACTGACTGAGCCGGGGCGTTCCTCAGCTTTGGAAGTCACTGCTCCTTCTGCTGAAGCGGCACTCGCATTGGTGGGATGTGCTCGTAGGCTCGGAATTACGGCTAAGAGCAAGGAGAATAAATCCCGCGGTGGCGATCGCGTAATCATCCGGGAGGGCGATGCAATCGGTGCGCTGCTGACGCGAATGGGAGCCCAGACTACTCGCCTGCAGTGGGAAGAACAGCGTATGCGTCGTGAAGTGCGAGCGACGGCCACCCGCTTGGCAAACTTCGACGATGCCAACCTGCGGCGCTCGGCTCGTGCGGCCGTTATTGCAGCAGCACGAGTAGAGCGTGCATTAGAGATTCTCGGAGACGATGTACCAGACCATTTGGTGTCTGCAGGACAGCTGCGCATCGAGCACAAGCAGGCTTCATTGGAAGAACTTGGGCAGCTGGCCAATCCGCCAATGACCAAGGACGCCGTCGCAGGACGCATCCGCCGTTTGCTCTCCATGGCGGACAAAAGAGCAAACGAACTCGGAATTCCCCCCACAACTGCAGTCGTTACAGACGAACTTTTTGACAAAGAAGTTGACGAGTAAAGCACCTGTTATGCCTAGTCAGGTGCGTAATTTTTGATAAATCTCCGTTTATTTGGGGTTTTCGCACCAAACCACCGCTGCGCGAATGAAAAACCCAACGTACACTTCTGTAGTGAACCTGTTGGAGCGCAATCAGCGCCCTGACAAGTGGCATCGATTCGCCAATCCATTAAGGAGATTATTGTGACGGTTCGTGTAGGTATTAACGGTTTTGGTCGCATTGGCCGCAACTTCTTCCGCTCCCTGCTCGCTGCGGGCGCTGACCTGGAAGTCGTTGCTGTAAACGACCTCACTGATAACAAGACCCTGGCTCACCTGCTCAAGTACGACTCCATCATGGGCAAGCTTGACGCAGAGGTCACCTACGACGATGAGTCCCTCACCGTCAACGGCAAGCGCATCGCCGCATACGCTGAGCGGGACCCGAAGGACCTGCCGTGGGGCAAGCACGAGGTCGACATCGTCATTGAGTCCACCGGTTTCTTCACCGATGCCAACGCTGCCAAGGCTCACATCGAGGCTGGCGCCAAGAAGGTCATCATCTCCGCTCCGGCTAAGAACGAAGACGCAACCTTCGTTGTCGGCGTCAACCACACTGACTACGACCCTGAGAAGCACAACATCATTTCGAACGCTTCTTGCACCACCAACTGCCTGGCTCCGATGGCTAAGGTCCTGGACGACAAGTTCGGCATCGAGCGCGGTCTCATGACCACCATTCACGCATACACCGGTGACCAGCGTCTGCACGACGCTCCGCACAAGGACCTGCGTCGCGCCCGCGCTGCTGCACTGAACATTGTTCCGACCTCCACCGGTGCTGCAAAGGCAGTCGCTCTGGTTCTGCCGCAGCTCAAGGGCCTGCTGGACGGCTACGCACTGCGTGTTCCGACCCCGACCGGCTCTGTCACCGACCTGACCTTCACTGCGAAGAGCGAGGTCACCGTCGAGTCCGTCAATGCTGCCATCAAGGAAGCTGCTGAGGGCGAGCTCAAGGGTGTTCTGGGCTACAACGAGGACCCAATCGTTTCCAAGGACATCGAGGGCGACCCGCGTTCCTCGATCTTCGACGCACCGCTGACCAAGGTCATCGGCGATCAGGTCAAGGTTGTCTCCTGGTACGACAACGAGTGGGGCTACTCCAACCGCCTCGTCGACCTGGCTGTCTACGTCGGTGAGCGCCTCTAATAACTCACCTGGTTAATCCCAGACCCCGAACGGGCCGGGGTGGTTGTGCCTGAGTAGGGCACGCCACCCACGGCCCGTTTTTTACACACTTTCACAAGGATTTCATTGAGATGACTGTTAAGACTGTCAAAGACCTGATCAACGAAGGTATTGAAGGCCGTTACGTCCTCGTCCGCTCCGACTTTAACGTTCCGTTGAAGGACGGCGTTATCACCGATCCGGGTCGAATCGATGCTTCGCTGCCCACCCTGTCCGCGCTTGTCGAGGCCGGTGCCAAGGTCGTTGTTATGGCTCACCTGGGTCGCCCGAAGGGCGAGGTTAAGTCCGAGTTCTCCCTGGCCCCGGTCGCTGAGGCGCTATCTGAGCGCCTGGAGCAGTACGTCGCGCTCGCCGGTGATGTCTCCGGTGAGGACGCGCACGAGCGCGCTAATGGCCTGACCGAGGGCGATGTACTCCTGTTGGAGAACGTCCGCTTCGATCCGCGCGAGACCTCCAAGGACGAGGCAGAACGCGCCGAATTCGCAGCCGAGCTGGCCGCACTTGTTCCGGACGGAGCATTTGTTTCCGACGGTTTCGGTGTTGTTCACCGCGCCCAGGCTTCCGTCTTCGACGTCGCTAAGAAGCTGCCGCACTACGCCGGCAACCTGGTTCAGGCTGAGCTTGAAGTTCTGCGCAAGGTTGCAGAGACCCCGGAGAAGCCGTACACCGTCGTGCTCGGCGGTTCCAAGGTTTCCGACAAGCTGGGCGTTATTGAGGCTCTCGCGCCGAAGGTTGACTCCCTGGTCATCGGCGGCGGCATGTGCTTCACCTTCCTGGCTGCCAAGGGCTACGCCGTTGGTGCATCCCTGCTGCAGGAAGAGATGATTGACACCTGTAAGGATCTGCTGGACCGCTACGGCGACAAGATTGTTCTGCCAACCGACGTAGTCGTGGCCGACAAGTTCGCTGCTGACGCTGAAAACAAGGTCGTCGATGCCACCGAGATTCCGGAAGGCTGGATGGGCCTGGACATCGGACCGGCTTCCGCCGAGGCATTCGGCAAGGTGCTCGCTGAGTCCAAGACTGTGTTCTGGAACGGCCCGATGGGCGTGTTCGAGATGGAGGCTTTCGCAGCTGGCACCCGCGAGGTTGCACAGGCCATCATCGATGCCACCACTAACAACGGTTGCTTCTCCGTCGTCGGTGGCGGCGACTCCGCAGCAGCAGTACGTACTCTGGGGTTGAACGAGGAGGGCTTCAGCCACATCTCCACCGGTGGTGGCGCGTCGCTGGAGTTCCTCGAGGGTAAGACTCTGCCGGGCGTCTCCGTCCTGGAAGACTAAGATTTTTCCACCACCGGATTTTCAACGCTTAAAAATCCGCTAATTGATAGGGAAGTGAATTCCACCACTATGGCACGTACACCATTTATTGCTGGTAACTGGAAGATGAACCTGAACCATCTCGAGGCTATCGGTGTGGTGCAGAAGCTCGCGTTCGCTCTGCCGAAGGAGTACTACGACAAGGTTGACGTCGCTGTCATCCCGCCGTTTACCGACCTGCGTTCGGTCCAGACTCTGGTTGAGGGCGATAAGCTCGGCGTCACTTACGGCGCGCAGGATGTCTCAGTCCACGAGTCCGGCGCTTACACCGGCGAGATTTCCGCATCGATGCTGGCAAAGCTCGGCTGCACCTGGGTCGTCGTCGGTCACTCCGAGCGTCGCGATATGCACGCAGAGGACGATGAGCTGGTCGCAAAGAAGGCCAAGGCAGCACTGCGCGAGGGCATGAACCCAATCGTCTGTGTCGGCGAACCGCTGGAGGTCCGAGAGGCCGAAGAGCACGTCGAGTACGTTGTCTCTCAGGTCAAGGGCTCCCTGGCTAATCTGACCAACGCTGAGCTGGCCAAGACCGTCATCGCTTACGAGCCTGTCTGGGCTATCGGCACCGGTAAGGTCGCATCGGCTGCAGACGCGCAGGAAGTCTGTGCAGCTATCCGCGAGACCGTCGCAGAAATTGCGGACGAGAACATCGCAAAGGAGATGCGCATCCTCTACGGTGGTTCCGTCAAGGCCGAGAACGTCGCTGAGATCGTCGGCAAGCCCGACGTCGACGGCGGCCTCGTCGGTGGCGCTTCGCTCGACGGTGAAGCATTCGCGAAGCTCTGCGCACTTGCTGCAGATGCCGCCCAGAACGCCTAAGTGCATATAAATTCAGAACAACTGATAAGATAGGCGCCATGCGCGACCCCGGATTGGTTTTATTGATTCTCATAAAACCGATTCGGGGTTATTGCCTTTAGGCGGACTCAATCCAGGCACACCGACTGGCAATAATTCAGCGCAATACATTTCCCGAGGCTTTCCACTTGGAATGCCCGGCAATTTTCAAAGGACGTGCTCAATGAACGAACAAGTACATGGTGACACTGACCGACACACTGCAAGCAATGAGCAATCCTCATCGACCGCTACCGCGAAGCAGCAGGACTTGCTCTGGGAGGATATTCGCCACCTGGGTCGAATTCTTGGGCAGGTAATCCGCGAGCAAGAGGGTGACGAGGTCTTTAACCTGGTCGAAAATGCTCGCCGCGCAGCCTTCGAACTCCATCGTGGCGATGGCGACATCGAGAAGCTCACCGGCCTCTTCCGCGATATTGACCCGGCCGAGGCAAGCCCTGTCATCCGTGCTTTCACGCACTTCGCACTTTTAGCCAACCTCGCTGAGGATTTGCACGAGGAGCTGGGCATCGAGGCCTCTCTAGATGCTGGCGATCCGCCGAAGGACTCCACACTGGAGGCAACATGGCAGAAGCTTCGCGACGCCAAGGTTTCCAGCAGCGCCATTGCGGACATGATGGACCACATTGAGGTCGTCCCGGTTCTGACCGCACACCCAACGGAAACTCGTCGTCGCACAGTGTTCGATGTGCAGAAGCACATCACGGCCGCAATGCGTCGCCGCCACGAGATCCAAGCAGCCCCGTTGAATGCACGTACCGCGGACCGACTTGCTGAGATTGATGCCGATATCCGTCGCCGTATCCTTACGCTGTGGCAAACGGCTCTGATTCGCATGAATCGCCCGGATATTCGCGACGAGGTCGAGGTTGGTCTTCGCTACTACCAGCTTTCTCTGCTGGAAGCTGTGCCACAGATTAACCGAGACGTCGTCAAGCACTTGCGTCAGCTCGGCGGCAACAAGCTGCCGGCTAACCCAACGATTCGCATGGGATCGTGGATCGGCGGCGACCACGACGGTAACCCATACGTGACAGAGGAGACGCTGCGCTACGCCTCCGATAGGGCAGCGGGTACCATCCTGCGTCACTACTTCTCGCAGTTGCATCTGCTGGAGCGCGAGCTCAGTCTCAGCGATCGCCTGACCAAGGTCACCGTGGATCTAGTCGCCTTGGCCAGCCGAGGCCACAATGACGTACCAAACCGCGAAGATGAACCGTACCGTCGTGCGGTTCACGGTATCCGCGGTCGCGTGGCGGCAACAGCGGTGAACTTCTTCGACGAGTCCATCATTGAGGGCGACTGGTCGGAATTCACTCCGTATGACAGCGCCGAGGAGCTACTTGAAGAGCTCTCGATTATCGACGACTCCCTGCGGTCCAGCCACGATGACCTCATCGCCGATCACCGCCTGCGCGACCTGATGGATTCAGTGGAGGTATTTGGTTTCCACCTGTACTCGATTGATATCCGCCAGAATTCGGACTCTCATGAGGAAATCCTCACCGAGCTGTTCTCCGCTGCCGGTGTGGTGGACAACTACGCGGGATTGAAGGAAGCCGACAAGGTCGAACTGCTGACCAAGGAACTGCAGTCCTCCCGTCCGCTGGTTTCGACTTCCGCAGATCTTTCCGAAGCTACGGCTCGCGAGCTAGGCATTATGCGTGCGGCATCTCGTGCGGTGCGCAAGTACGGTCACGACGCGGTACCGCACTGCATCATTTCGATGTGTACATCGGTCTCCGACCTGCTGGAGCCGATGATTCTGCTCAAGGAAGTCGGTCTGATTCGCCCGAATGGCTCGCAGCCGACCGGTTCTGTTGACGTCATCCCGCTGTTCGAAACCATCGAAGACCTGCAGGCTGGTGCCGACGTCCTGCGTGCTGCGTGGGACATTCCGGTCTACCGTGCATACGTCTCCGCACGCGGAGATCTGCAGGAAGTCATGCTCGGCTACTCCGACTCCAACAAGGACGGCGGGTACTTCGCTGCAAACTGGGCGCTTTACGACGCGGAGGTCGCCATCGTGGCAGCTGCGAAGGACAACGACATTCGCCTGCGTCTCTTCCATGGCCGCGGAGGTACTGTCGGCCGTGGTGGCGGTCCGTCCTACGAGGCAATCCTGGCGCAGCCTTCCGGCGCAGTCCAGGGGTCGGTGCGTATCACTGAGCAGGGCGAGATTATCTCTGCCAAGTACGGTCACCCTGCAGCGGCACGCAGGAACCTCGCCGCGCTGGTTTCGGCAACGATTGAGTCGACTCTGCTCGACGTCGATGACCTGAAGAACCCGGCTCGCGCCCACGAGATTATGTCGGAGATTTCCGACCTGTCGCGTGAGGCCTACTCGAAGCTCATGCACGAGGACCCGGGCTTTATTGACTTCTTCACTTCCTCGACTCCGGTCGATGAAATCGGCAGCCTGAACATCGGGTCGCGTCCGACCTCACGCAAGCAGACCCAGACCATTTCTGACCTGCGCGCAATTCCGTGGGTACTGTCCTGGTCGCAGCAGCGTTCTATGGTGCCGGGCTGGTTTGGTGTCGGCTCTGCACTGCAGGAGTGGATCGGCGAGGACGAAGACGGTTCCCGCCTGGCTGAGCTCCGTCAGCTCAACGAGATTTGGCCGTTCTTCAATTCGGTGCTGTCGAACATGGCGCAGGTCATGTCCAAGGCTGACCTGAACCTGGCGCGCGCCTACGCTAGCCTGTGCCAAGATAAGGCCGACGGTGAGCGCATCTACGGCATCCTCAAGGCTGAGTTCGACCTGACTTTGGAGATGTTCCTGAAGGTAACCGGGTACAAGCACCTGCTGGAGGACAACCCGCTGCTCAGGCGCTCGGTGGACATGCGCTTCCCGTACCTTATGCCGCTGAACATCATCCAGCTGGAGATGCTGCATCGCTACCGTGCCGGCGATAATCGCGACAAGGTGCGTCGGGGCATTCAGCTGACCATGAATGGTCTGGCAACTGCACTGCGCAACTCCGGCTAGGAATTCGCCTAGGGATACGGCTAGGGATACCTAGCCAGCGGAGCAATTGCGCTAGTATAGTTGGAGTTCTTAAAGAAGCGACGTTTCAAAAGGAAGTGCGCGTGTACCTCGCCATTCAGATTGTCCTGGTCATCACATCCATCCTGATGACGCTGTTCATCCTGCTCCACAAGGGTAAGGGTGGCGGACTGTCCAGCCTCTTTGGTGGCGGCATGCAGTCGAATCTGTCCGGTTCGACTGTGGTGGAGAAGAACCTTGACCGCGTCACTATTGTGACCGTGATTATCTGGTTGCTCTGCATTGTCCTGTTGCTGCTGTTCAATACTTTCGGCTGGTAGGTTCCGCACGCAGCACGCCCCACCGCAGGCCTTTAAGCAATAAAAATTCCCGTCGATAGCATTTCGCTTATCGACGGGAATTTGCTGTTTCTGGGCTGTTAGCGGTGAAGCGGATGCCTAGAGCTGCGCAGCCGCAGCATCGTCAACAAAGACAACGGTTTCCTGAACACCGCGAACCCCGGCCGCCGGCCACTGCGCTGGGTCGTCCTGCTGAGCGATAGCTGCAATTGCCTCAGCCTTTTCGCCGCCCGCTACAAGTAGCCACACACGCTGAGAGCTGGCGATGGCCGGCATCGTCAACGTGATACGGGTCGGCGGTGGCTTCGGGCAGTTATGCACGTCCACGACCAAGCGTTCCTGCTCAGCCAGCGCTGCGGTATACGGGAAAATCGAGTTGATGTGTCCCTCTCCGCCCATACCAAGAAGGTGAAGGTCAAAGCCATTTGGAGCCTTCTCCCGAACGATAGCTTCGTAGCTTTCGGCGGCCTCCGTGGTGGTCACGCCGCTGTCGGCAGCGGCAAACTCGAAGATGTTTTCCTCCGGCACGCCGACAGGGGACAAGAGACGCTTACGAGCAGCCAACGCATTGCGATCTGCCGAGTCGGCAGCGACAAAGCGTTCATCTCCGAAGAACACCAGGACTCGGTTCCAGTCGATGTCTCCGGAATCGTCGGCAAGCGCACTGAGCAAAGCGGTACCCGCGCCGCCACCGGTGAGAACGACGCGTACGAAACCGTCATCGGTGACCGGAGAGGCGTTGCCATGTTGGACGGCGACAACCGCATCGATGAAGCGCTGACGTGCAGCCTCGACGATGCCCGCCTGGTCAGCGGCGCGGTGGAACTGAGGGGCAGGGACGGTATTCGAGGCGTTATCGGTGGTCACTTGTCAGAGACTCCTGGTTCGTTAGCGAAGCTAGTTGTTGTGGACGTCGGAGGTTGCATTCCCACCGTGTGAATCTGGCTGAGGCCACGCAGGGCACGTCCGTAGGCAGTATCGTGGTCGAGGTGACGCAGCTCCTCTGCCAAACATTCGGAGCGTGTTGGACGCGATACTGCGACCTTGAACGGGGGCTTTTCTCCGTTGGTGACTGATGCAGTGGTGGCGCTCTCAATATCGATGCGCAAAGTCTGGCCATTTTCACGCTCAAAGGCGACGGAGGTCACCGGTGGCTTGGCGCGGCCCTTTTCGTCCACCGGAATCTTCTTCTCACCGGTGGAGTAACGGTTGACCGGCAGCCCCAGGCGATCTGCCAACCATCCAGCGGCGACCTCGACCGATGGCGAGTCCTGTGGGCCGTAAATGGACACGGAGGTCACCGGCGAGTGCGGCGGCAAGTCGAAAGCGGATGCCAACACACCGCGCCAGTTCGTCAGCCGCGACCAGCTCAGATCGGAATCACCCGGTGTGTATCCCGTGCGGCGAGTGTAGATAGCGTTGCTATTCGGGTCACACAACGAATCGGTGATGCGACGCTGTGCAATCCGACCAATTGGTGTTGCCGCCGGTACCTGTGGGGCCTCGGACGGCCACCATGCCACAACCGGCGTATCCGGTAGCAACAGGGGAGTCACCACCGAGCTGTGGTGTTGCCCAATCTCACCGGCCATGTGCATAACGACGATCTCAGCGGCACCGGCATCACCACCGACGCGGAGTTCCGCGTCAAGGCGATTGTCCAGGCGTGGATCATCGGAGACCAATACCAGCACACGGGATGGGTGCTCGCGGGAAACGGAGTTGACCGTGGAAATAATGTTTTCCAGGTCGTCTTCGCTTTTGGCCAAAACAATCAGGGTGAGGACACGGCCCGTGGTAACGATGCCGCCCTGCTCTCGAAGCTGCACCAACTGACGAGCAATGCTCGCGGTGTCAGTGTCTGGCAAATTGACAATCATGAAAGTGTTCTTTCTGTCAGAAAATTCTTAAGAACTGAGAGGTCGGCGGCCTATGGCCGTCGCCAAGCGCGACCGTCGCGCTCGAGCATGTGGTCAGCGGAGGAAGGCCCCCACGAACCTGCGGGGTAGCCCTCGGGACGACCGCGCTTGGCCCAGTACTCGATGATGGGGTCAAGAATCTTCCAGGACAGCTCGACTTCCTCGTTGGTGGGGAAGAGGCTGGCCTCGTCGAGAAGCGCATCCAGAATCAGGCGCTCGTAGGCCTCTGGCGACTGCTCGGTAAACACCTCGGAGTAGGAGAAGTCCATGTTGACATCGCGCACCTCCATGGCCGAGCCCGGGACCTTCGAGCCGAAGCGCATGAGCACGCCCTCGTCTGGCTGAACACGGATGACCATTGCGTTCTGGCCGAGAGCGGCAGTCATTGTCTCTGCGAAGGGCAGGTGAGGTGCGGACTTAAAGACCAGCGCAATTTCAGTGACGCGGCGGCCGAGGCGCTTGCCGGTGCGCAGGTAGAAGGGGACACCGGCCCAGCGACGGGAGTTGATCTGCAGCGTACAGGCGGCGTAGGTCTCGGTCGTGGATTCGGGGTCGAAGCCATCCTCATCGCGCAGCCCCGGCACGAAGTTGCTGCCCTGCCAATCCGCCGTGTACTGGCCACGCGCGGTGTATTTCGAAAACGGACGCACTGGCTCGACGGCACGCAGAACCTTGATCTTTTCCGCTTGCAGCTCTTCCGGGGTAAAGGCGATGGGCTCTTCCATTGCCACCAGCGCCAGGAGCTGGAGTAGGTGGTTCTGAATCACGTCACGAGCTGCACCAATACCGTCGTAGTAGCCAGCGCGACCGCCCAAACCAATGTCCTCGGCCATGGTGATCTGGACGTGGTCAATGTAGTGAGAATTCCACATCGGATCGAACAACTGGTTGGCAAAACGCATGGCCAGAATGTTCTGGACGGTTTCCTTGCCCAGGTAGTGGTCGATGCGGAACACAGCGTCTTCTGGGAAGACCGAGTTCACAATCCGGTTGAGTTCCTGAGCGGAGGCTAGGTCGTGTCCGAATGGCTTCTCAATAATCACGCGACGCCAATAATCCTCGCCCGACTGCGCCAGCCCCGAACGATCGAGCTGATGACAGACATCGGGGAAGTTAGCTGGCGGAATGGACAGGTAGTAGGCCCAGTTGCCGGCGGTGCCGCGGGAGCGATCGAGCTCCTCAAGTTGTGCGGCCAGGCGATCGAAGGCCTCGTCATCGGTAAAGGTACCGGTGACAAAGTGAATGCCCTCAGCCAGGCGCTGCCAGACACTCTCACGGAAGTCTGTGCGGGCGCCCTGTTCCACTGCGGTGCGCACATAATCCTCAAAGTCCTGTTTCGACCATTCGCGACGACCGTAGCCAACCAACGCGAAGGAGGCAGGCAGTAGACCGCGGTTGGCCAGATCATAGATGGCAGGCAGAAGCTTCTTTCGGGCCAGATCGCCCGTCACTCCGAAAATCACCATGCCACCCGGGCCGGCAATACGCGGCAGGCGTTTATCCTGCGGGTCGCGCAGCGGGTTGATGTATCCGTCGTGGTTGGTGCTGTCGTCTCCGTTGTGCGGAGAGCTGGCAGTAGGGGAGTTCGAATCGTTGCGTTGCAGAGAATCACTCACGGTTTACATAATGTCATATCGAGAAAAGTCCGGTGGAATCGTTTCCGATTCCTCCGATGGGGCCTTGACGGGCCCCTTTCTTCTGCCATAGGTTTATGACCTAGGTGGTATACCCATAAACCACGGAGGTGGATATGCAGGCGAAGGAGGCGGACCCTCGGCCCATCTACGTCCAGATCGCCGAGGATCTGAAATCAATGATTTTGTCCGGGGAGCTCTCGGCTGAGGATCGTGCCCCTTCAACCAAGGAGCTCTCGGAGTTCTATCAGGTCAACCCAACCACGGCCGCCAAGGCCATGACGGAACTGTCGATGGTGGGGCTTGTGGAGAAGAAAAGAGGACTCGGCATGTTTGTCACTCCAGACGCCCGTAACCGCATTCGCGCTGAGCGTCGTGAAGCGTTCCAGCGCACCTACATCGAGCCATTAAAAGCGGAGGCCGGCATTCTCGGCCTCACGCTCCACGACATCATCGCCATGCTGGAGGAGGAGAAATGAGCATCTACGGCGTGATTGGCCCCAACGGCGCCGGCAAGACTTACTACCTGCGTACCCTCGCGCAGATGCCTACGGCGGCCCTGGCGAAGGCTGCACCCGACACCCAGGTCTTCGGTGCCACCCCGCGCGAATATTTCCAGATCCTGCGCACCGGCTGGGATCAGCTCGATGTGCCCCACGCGGAGTCCCTCCTCGATTTCCCCGCTGACACCCCTATCAAAAAGCTCAGCCTGGGCCAGCGCCAGCTGCTCATCGCCGCTGCCACCCTGGCATCGGGCAAGGAAGCATTGCTTTTCGACGAGCCCTTCAACGGCCTCGATGTCGAGCACCGCGCCACATTGCGCGGCATGCTTATCGACTCGGCCGAATCGGCCGACATTGTGGTCACCTCGCAGCACTCCCAGGATCTAGCCGGCCTAGTGGACACCTTGATTGTCATCCACAAGCAGGATGCGTACGGGCCCTATGACGTCGATAAGCTGCGCGCTAGCCATCCGGTGCTGCGCGGCCCTACGGATCTCGTGGCGCAGGTGGCCGGCCCAGTGCTCGCTAAGAAAACCCTCGGCGAGCGCTGCGAGGCAATCCTGGCTACAGAGCTCAGTTCGTCTGCCGCTGCGCATGCCCGCGCCCTCGGCGTTGAGGTGAGCTACCTCGACCCCGCGGCCCTCATCGACCTCGCAAGCACCTCCTCCTACATCGAACGGAGCAAGAAATGAGCACCGGAGCTTTCATCGCGACCAACAAGAAAACCTTCCTCGGTGTTGCCGCCGTGGCCATCCTGTACTCGGCCTTCGGGCGCATGCTCGTAGGCAGCGGAACCGGTAACACCTTGCTTGGCATTATCGCGCTGGGCATCCTCTTCCTCATCACAGCCCGGCGTTCGGTCACCCTGCGCGACTACGGCGTGAGCACCTCCCGCTGGGTACGCTCCGCAATCATCGCAATCTTGGGCACATCGTTGGTGGCTACCGCCTTCATCGTCACGGCGATGGTCATCGAACAGAACAAGTCCGGTTACTACCGCGGATTCGATAGCTTCATTGTCACCTCCGGACCGGCCCTGTTTCCGGACACTAACGGGGAGCTGTACATGATTGAGGATTCCGGGCAGAACTACACCACAGTTCTGCTCACCGCGCTGTGCGTCTTCTTGAGCTTCCTCATGGCTACCGTGGCGAGCACCGCAGTCGGCACCGTCGCCGGCGCGAAGGGCACTCGTGCAGGATCGATCACCATTGGCCTGGCCCTGGTCACGCTCTTCCTCTTTAGCTATCTGCTGGACGTGACCGACTCCGTACCGGGCGCCCCCTGGCCGGCTGTGCCGATCTTTGCCTCAATCATCACCGTAATCTCTGCGTTCGTGATGGCCTGGGCATTAAAGGAAGAGAAACGCCCGCTGCCCACTGTGCGCCCCGCCTTCGCCGCGTCCTAGCTCCATTAAAAAAGCTCCCCTGCGCGGGGAGCTTTTTCATGTCCAACGTTGAACATGCGGGTTAAGTAACACAACAGGCGAACCGAAACTGACAACCCCAAAAGTTACGGGCTGCAGATGTGAAACTGTGCAAGTTTATGACACCTTCAGGCTATTTTTCGGGCCGTTTTTGACATAAACGCAGTCAGTAACTCGGATCGCCAGGCGACCTGCTGGCGCCAGCCAGAAACGCAGCCACTACCAACAGGCACCTAGATAATCAGCAGGCTTACTTCAGCTGCTCCATGCGCTGTGCAATCGACTCGAGCAAGGACTGCCAGGAGTCCACGAACTTCTCCACGCCCTCGCGCTCCAGGACAGCGAAGACGTCATCGAGGTCGATGCCAATCTCGCTGAGCTGAGTCATAACGGCGTTGGCTGCGTCACCCTGGCCGCTGACGGCGTCGCGAACCTCGCCCTCGAAGCCCGCGGCAGCACGCAGCGTCTTCTCCGGCATGGTATTCACAGTCTGCGGTGCAGCCAGCTCAGTGACGTAGAGGGTGTCCGGGTAAGCCGGGTTCTTCACACCGGTCGAAGCCCACAGCAGGCGCTGCGGCTTAGCACCGGCGTTTTCCAGCTGTGCCCAGCGAATATTCTGCGCCGAGAAAGTCTTCTCGAACTTGGCGTAAGCTGCACGGGCATTGGCCAGACCAGCCTTGCCGCGCAGAGCCAGGGCCTCCTCGGAGCCGATCTTGTCCAGGCGAGCATCGATTTCGGTGTCAACGCGGGAAACAAACAGCGACGCAACAGAGTGAACCGAAGCCAGGTCTACGCCGTTGTCCTTCGCACGCTCAATGCCCTCGATGAACGCATCAATGACCTGCAGGTAGCGTTCCACCGAGAAAATCAGGGTGACGTTTACCGAGATTCCCTCGGACAGGGCCTGGGTGACAGCCGGCAGGGAAGCATCGGTCGCCGGAATCTTAATCATCGCGTTCTGCTTGCCGACGCGCTCCCAGAGCTTACGGGCCTGCGCAATCGTGGCCTCGTAGTTGTCGGCGTAGCGAGGATCGACCTCGATGGAGACACGGCCATCGACACCGTCGGTTTCTTCAGATACACCAGCGAAAAGGTCACAGGCATCGCGGACGTCGTCGATTGCCATCGCGAACACAGCATCTGCCGGGTTCGCACCCTCCGCAGTGAGCTGCGCCAGCTGAGAGTCGTAATCCTCACCGGCGGTCATCGCCGAAGAGAAGATAGCCGGGTTAGTAGTGACACCGACAACCCGCAGCTCTTCAATAAGATTCTTCAAATCGCCCGAGGTAAGGCGCTGGCGCGAAAGATCGTCGAGCCACGCCGAGGTTCCTACCTTGGCGAGCGCTTCCATCGTGGTGTTTCCCATAGTGTTTAACGCCTTTCTGTCAATACCGCTTCGTTGCCTAAAGACTTCGCTAAAAGTTGTATGTCCTTAAACTACTGTGCGTCACAAACAATACTGGCGCTACCGGAGCGCGGTACGGTTTTCACAAATCCCGTCCCGACAACGGCCGATAGCGCCAGGTTTTAACAAACTTACTTAGCAGCCTCGATGGACTCCTTGGCGGCATCGATAACAGCCTCTGCTGTGATGCCGAACTTCTCGAACAGCTCCTTGTACGGAGCCGATGCACCGAAGTGCTCCAGGGAGACAGCGCGACCAGCATCACCAAGGTGGCGGTACCACGGCATTGCAATACCGGCCTCAACCGAGACACGAGCGCGGACGGACTTCGGCAGAACCTGCTCGCGGTAGGCATCGTCCTGCTGCTCGAACCAGTCAAGACACGGAACGGAGACAACGCGGGCGCTGACGCCTTCCTCAGCCAGCTTGTCAGCAGCTTCGACAGCGAGGTGAACTTCCGAACCGGTAGCCATCAGGATGACGTCCGGGGTCTCCTTGGCGCCGTCGACAAGCACGTACGCACCACGACGGACGCCCTCGGCGGCCTTCTCCTTGGTACCTTCCAAGACCGGAACGTTCTGGCGGGTCAGGGCCAGAGCCTTCGGGCCTGCTTCGCCCTGAAGAACAGCGGCCCAAGCCTGAGCGGTCTCGTTAGCGTCAGCCGGGCGGACAGTGGACACACCCGGGATAGCGCGCAGCGAAGCCAGCTGTTCAACAGGCTGGTGCGTCGGACCGTCTTCGCCCAGACCAATGGAGTCGTGAGTCCAGACATAAATAGGGGAGATGCCCATCAGCGATGCTAGGCGGACAGCCGGACGCATGTAGTCCGAGAAGATAAGGAAGGTGCCGCCGTACGGACGGGTACCACCGTGGAGCAGAATGCCGTTGAGAATCGAACCCATGGCGTGCTCACGGATACCGAAGTGCAGGTTGCGGCCGTACGGGTCGGTGGTCCAGGTGCCGGTGGTGATGGACTTCGGGCCGAAGGACGGCTCGCCCTTCAGGACGGTGTTGTTGGAGCCAGCCAGGTCAGCCGAGCCACCCCACAGCTCCGGCAGGGTCTTGCCCAGTGCCTGCAGCGCGGCCTCAGAGGCCTTGCGGGTAGCAACGCCCTTCTCGTCCGGCTCCCAAGTCGGCAGCTCAGCGTCGAAGCCCTCCGGCAGCTCGCCAGCGGTCAGACGGTCCAGCAGAGCTTTGCGCTCCGGGTTAGCCGCAGCCCACTCATCAAACTTGACCTGCCACTGTGCATGAGCCTCAGCACCACGCTCAACCAGCTTGCGGGTGTGCTCAATGACCTCGTCAGCGACGTCAAAGCTCTTGTCGGTATCGAAGCCGAGAGCTTCCTTGATGCCGACAATCTCCTCGCCACCAAGAGCAGCACCGTGCGAAGCGCCGGTGTTCATCTTCGTCGGAGCCGGGTAAGCGATCACAGTGCGAACGCGAATGAAGGTCGGACGCTCCGTATCCTTCTTGGCCTCCTCGACAGCAGCCTCGAGTGCTGCGACGTCCTCGCCGCCGTCGACCTCAATGACCTGCCAGCCGTAAGCACGGTAGCGATCCGCGACATTCTCGGTGAAAGCAATGGTGGTGTCGTCCTCGATGGAGATGCCGTTGTCATCCCAGAAGACAATCAGGTTGCCCAGCTGCTGAGTGCCGGCCAGCGAGCCGGCCTCGGCAGTGACACCCTCCTGAACGTCACCATCAGAAGCGATGACGTACACGTAGTGATCAAACGGAGACTCACCCGGAGCAGCTTCCGGGTCGAACAGCCCACGTTCCCGTCGCGAAGCCATGGCAAAACCGACGGCCGACGCCAGCCCCTGACCCAGCGGGCCAGTGGTGATTTCCACGCCGTCAGTGTGGCCGTATTCCGGGTGACCCGGGGTGAGAGCGTCCCACGTACGCAGCGCCTTCAGGTCATCGAGCTCCAGGCCAAAACCGCCGAGGTACAGCTGGACGTACTGCGTCAGAGAGGTGTGACCACAGGAGAGAATGAAACGGTCACGGCCGATCCACTTCGTATCCTTCGGGTCATGGCACATAATGCGCTGGTAAAGAGAGTAAGCCAGCGGTGCGAGGCTCATCGCAGTGCCGGGGTGCCCCGAACCTGCCTTTTCAACGGCGTCTGCGGCCAGCACACGGGCCGTATCAACGGCCTTCGTATCCAAGTCAGACCAGTCCGAGGGGTAGTTGCGCACAACCCGTGCTTCATGCTCAGTCGACAGTGTCACGTGAATGACTCCTAGTATCCAAATGGATTAGTAAAATTCTCCTCCATACTAACTAGGATTGCGCGCTCCGGGTTCAAACCAGGCCGAATAGCTGAGAGATAAGTCTCAGAGGGCGCGCCGCACATGCTTTACGACGGTCATTATTGGAACCGTTATGATTACCGGTAAACTGATTGCCTGCCCCTCATTTAATTTTGCGGAAAAACTCGTCGGGAACTTTCCGACCGTTACATCCGACTATCTGTAAACGGGGGGTTTGTTTATGGCGCGTGAAAGGGACATTGCTTTGTTGGAAACAGTCAAGGCGTATATTGCACTGACTAAGCCAAGAATTATCGAGCTCCTGCTCGTCGCGGCCATTCCCGCAATGCTTCAGGCTGATCGCGGTCATGTTCACGTTGGACTGATTCTTCTCACCTTGTTCGGTGGTTGGCTGGGTGCAGCGGCTGCGCACACCTTCAACATGGTCATGGATTACGACATTGACCAGAAGATGCGCCGTACTCGCCGTCGCCCGCTCGCGCGCAACCAGGTTAGCCGTCGAGCGGCAGCGATTTTCGGCACTGTCTTGATGATTGCGTCGTTCCTATGGCTGTGGTTGCTGTGTAACTCGCTGCTGGCCGCCGTTTTCATTCTGATTACGATTGCCTTCTACATCTTCGTCTACACGTTGTGGCTGAAGCGCCGTACTGATCAGAACGTAATTTGGGGTGGCGCTGCGGGGTGTATGCCGGTGATGGTCGGCTGGGCCGTGATCACTGACAACAACCCGGAGATTACGGGGCTGGCTCACTGGTGGCAGGCATTCATCCTGTTCCTGCTTATCTTCTTCTGGACTCCGCCGCACACCTGGGCATTGGGCCTGCGCTACAAGGAGGACTACAAGGCCGCTGGCGTGCCGATGATGCCAGTGGTTAAGCCGGCAATCGTCGTTTCCAAACGCATTATTTACTACACCGCCGCGACCGTGATTACCACTCTGCTGTTGGTTCCGTACGCGGGTTGGATCTATCTGATTGGCGCCGTTGGCGCTGGTGCCTGGTTCCTGTGGGGCGCCATTGACCTGCACCGCCACGTTAAGACCGGTGGTAAGATCAAGCCGATGAAGCTGTTCTTCATGTCGAACAACTACTTGTCTATCGTCTGTGTGGCGCTTTCTCTCGATGCCGTACTCGGATTGCAGACAATTTCGAGCATGTTCTAGGGCAGTTGCTGAGCTCCTTTGAAGAGGCCCTTTCCGGTTGTGAACTGCTCCCCATTAGTTGGACTGAGAAAT
>NZ_KV809110.1:0-3413 GCF_001812455.1 Corynebacterium sp. HMSC076C10 | reverse complement strand
TCCGGGCAGTGATCGGGGAGACCATGAACATCTTGGGGTCGTTTGCGGGAGGGGGCGGAATCCTACGCTAAGGCTTTGGCCAGCGATATTCTCCGGTGAGATTGATGTGTTCCCATCCGAGCGGCGAAACATGGGCCAAGAGATCGGGCGATAGCAGCTTTCCATCGCGTTTCTGGTTTGCAACGACCTCGCCGAGCTTCATGGTGTTCCAGAAGATGATGATGGCGGCGAGCAGATTCATGCCGGCGATGCGGTAATGCTGGCCTTCGGCGGAACGGTCGCGGATTTCACCGCGGCGGTGGAAGCTGATTGCCCGCTTCAGCGCATGATGAGCTTCGCCTTTGTTGAGCCCGATCTGGGCACGCCGTTGGAGTTCGGCATCCAGAATCCAGTCGATCATGAACAGGGTGCGCTCGACGCGACCGACTTCCCGCAGGGCTGTCGCGAGCTCGTTCTGCCGCGGATAGGAGGCGAGTTTCCGCAGAATCTGGCTTGGCGCGACGGTCCCGGCAGCAATGGTGGCGGCGATGCGCAGGATGTCGGGCCAATTGCGCTCGATCATGGCTTGGTTGACCTTTCCGCCGATCAACGCTCGCAGGTGCGCCGGGGCGGCCGACGGATTGAACGCGTAGAGCCGTTTGGATGGCAGGTCGCGGATGCGCGGAGCGAACCGGTAGCCGAGAATGGCACATGCGGCAAAGACGTGATCGGTGAAGCCGCCCGTGTCGGTGAACTGCTCGCGGATATGGCGTCCAGCATCGTTCATCAGCAGGCCATCGAGGATGTAAGGCGCTTCGCTTGCCGTTGCAGGAATCACCTGGGTTGCGAACGGCGCATATTGGTCGGAGACGTGGCTATAGGCTTTCAGGCCCGGGGTATTGCCATATTTCGCGTTGACCAGGTTCATGGCCTCACCTTGCTCTGTAGCGACGAAGAACTGTCCGTCGCTCGAAGCCGACGTGCCCATGCCCCAGAACCGGGCCATGGGTAACGCTGCCTGTGCCTCGACCACCATGGCCAGCGCCCGGTCATAGGCTTCGCCCTCGACATGCCACCGTCCAATGCGGATCAATTCCCAGAAGGTGTGGGTGTTTGTCGCATCCGCCATTTTGCGCAAGCCGAGGTTGATCCCTTCCGCCAAGATAACGTTCATTAGCCCGATCCGGTCAGCGCAGGGTGCTCCTGTGCGCAGATGGGTGAACGCTTCGGTGAAGCCGGTCGCCGCATCCACCTCCAGCAGGAGATCGGTGATGCGCGTGGGCGGGATCTGCTTGTAGAGATCGAGCACCAGATCTTCGGCGCCTGTCGGCGCGGCGGCTTCGAGTTTCTCGATATGCAGAACGCCGTTTTCAATCGACCCGCCCGGGATCGTGCCTGCGCGAGCGGCACGGCCAAGCTCGCGCAACCGCATGTCGAGGCGAGCTTGCCGGTCTGCCAGCCATTCCTCCGGCCGCAATGGCACAGCGAGACGACCGCCTTCCGCGATGGCTTGTGCCGGAACGAGTGCGTGTTTCAGATCGCCATAGCGCCGGGACCTAGTAAGCCAGACATCTCCGGAGCGGAACGCATCGCGCAGATGGAACAGCACCGCGATCTCCCATAGGCGAGCGTCGCCAGCCCTCTGGGCCCGAAGGTGGCGATGCCATTTCGAGCTGGGCCGCAAGAAGCTGGTCATCGCGGCATCGTTCAAACCGGTACGAAGGGCCGTCACCGCTTCCAGAAGCGGCAGTGCAACGGGCGCAGCTCGCAGATCGAGCAGGCGCAACATGCGTGGAGCGTATCGGCGGAAGCGGTGATAACCGTCGAGCACATGATTGAGCGGATCGTCGGCCATGGTGGCGGTCAGCCTGGTTGCCATTGCAACAAGGGTTTTTAAGCCGTCCCACCCTGACCCACTCGCGATGACATCGCCCAGCGGCTGGCCATCATCCTGTGCATCGACCAGGGCGCCCCCGATCTCGGCGAAGGATTTCAGGGTGTCACGCACCACCCCCGCTTCGTCTGCGACCTTTGCATGGCAAATACGCTCCGAAGCACGGTAGAGACGGCCGACGATCCGGTCGTGGGTTTCGACCACTGCGTCGGCCAACATCGCCTGCCATTCCGAGACGCAAACAGCCAAGATCGCAAGCCGCCTGTCCTCCGGGAGATCGCGCATGCCGTCGGCATAATACCGTTCACCCTGCCTGCGCAGACGAGTCACCCGATGGGCAGGAACGCCGGCAAGCAGATCCTCGGGGAGATCGACGCGTTGCAGATATTCGAGCCGGTCGAGCAGCCGGTTGGCCGACGAAGAGTTCGAGCCAGGCTCGAACTGGCGCAGCCACACAAAACGGGTCACCCGATCATCAGCCGTCTCCTCGAGCAATGCCAGCAACTGTTCTCGGATCGACATAGGCAGCCGACTGGCGATCCTCGTCTCGATGCGTCGCTCGGCATCGACGAGAGCCGCGGCACAAAGCCGCTCGATCGTGGATGTCGCGGGAAGGACAGTGCGGGTGCGTCGGCACTCGGCTACGAAGCGACGGGCGATATCCTCGTTCGACACCGCCATCTCGGCTTCTCGGAACAACCATTCCTTCAGCTCGCTCGCACCACGTCCGGAGAAGGTGCGGAAGCCGTAGAGCCCCCGTAACTCGGCAAGATGCTCGTGCCGTGTTTCCTCGCGGGCAGCATAGTCTACGAGATCGTCGGCACCCAGGCCAAGCTGCGCTCCGATAAATTCGATGACCTCTGCAGGGATCAGTTCGCCTGGAGCCAGCACCCGGCCGGGATAGCGCAGGACACACAATTGCAGGGCGAAGCCGAACCTGTTGTGAGCGCGCCGACGCAGCCTGATATGCCCAAAGTCTTCATCACTCAGCGTATAGTGCTTGAGCAAATCCGTCTGTGAAGTCGGCAAGCGCAACAGCGCGTCTTTCTGCCGATCGGTTAGAGTGACGCGACGCGGCATACATGTTCCTTTTTCAAAATCTGATAGCGTTCAAGACGCTTTGTTTATGAAGCTGGTTGAGATACATTTCCAGAGGTCAATGCAATCGTGGCCGAAGCGCCGCCTCAAACCAACGTTTGTGATACATGCTGATCGGATATGCCCGCGTCTCCAAAGCCGATGGCTCGCAGTCTCTCGACCTGCAGCACGACGCCTTGCGCGCCGCAGGTGTCGAACGGGACAATATCTATGATGATCTTGCTTCCGGCGGTCGTGATGATCGCCCTGGCTTGACTGCCTGCCTCAAGTCATTGCGTGACGGCGATGTGCTGGTGGTCTGGAAGCTCGATCGCCTCGGACGATCGCTTGCCCATCTGGTCAACACGGTGAAGGAGCTGTCAGACCGCAAGATCGGCCTGCGGGTTCTGACTGGAAAGGGCGCTCAGAGGCACTGTTGCAAAGTTAGCGATGAGGCAGCCTT
>NZ_KV809109.1:0-8145 GCF_001812455.1 Corynebacterium sp. HMSC076C10 | reverse complement strand
TTTTTGTCATAAACGCAGTCAGTAACTCGCATTGCCCCACCGCTCACCGCCACCGAACATAAACGAAAAACCCGCCACCCAGACGCATTTTCATACGCCCTGGATGACGGGTACTTGCAGGGGCGACAGGACTCGAACCTGCAACCTGCGGTTTTGGAGACCGCTGCTCTACCAATTGAGCCACGCCCCTTCACCACCAGCGAAAGAACTTCTCAGTCCTTAGCTGACAATGTCCCACCTTACTGCATTGCTGCATAATCAAGGCGGGGTTCGACGAACATCACTGTCCGTAGTAGCGATGGGGGGGATCGAACCCCCGACCTCACGATTATGAGTCGTGCGCTCTCACCATCTGAGCTACATCGCCCCTATTCTCTACCGGACATAAGTCCGTATAAAAGAACAGAGCCCCCTGACAGAATCGAACTGTCGACCTTTTCCTTACCATGGAAACGCTCTGCCGACTGAGCTAAGGGGGCATCAGCATCCGTTGAACTCAGCACGTAACTCCGTGGCCAATTGTTGACCGCTTTGTTTCGTTCTGTGCTCTCCGTGAAGCCTTGCAAAGATTAACCCGAAATCACCACTAAGCACAAATCAGCAGGTAGGCAGCGGTATTTCTTGTCATGTTTGCAGACATTTGGCGCGCACTTATGGATAATCTATTCACTTATCGATGAGCCCCAGCGGAACCATAAGTGAATAGCTCATCGATGAGTGGCTGCCCTCTAACTCGAGCCTCTAACTCGAGCCCCTGCCCCCGCTTAAACCAGAGCCCCTCACTCGAGCCCCTACCCCAAACCCCTGCCCCGCATCCCCACCAACGGCCCCTACAAACAAAAAAATCACCGCGAGAAAGTTCTCGCGGTGATCTCACTGTGCCAGATGATGGATTCGAACCAACGAAGGCAATGCCGACGGATTTACAATCCGCTCCCTTTGGCCGCTCGGGCAATCTGGCGTGCACTCTTAAACGGTGCGAATGGAATGCTACCCACTACTCTGTCATTTACACAAATCGGCAGGTCGAGAGGATATTTCCCTACCTGGATTCACCCCTCAGCAGAACTCAACCCAGAGCAGAGCTCACCTCAGAGCAGTGCTCGCCCCTAGGCCCATCTCGCCGATGGAGCTCAATCCACTACCCCACGCGCTCCACGGTGTAGCGAGCAACGTGACGCAGGGCCTCCTTGGCCGCACAGTCAGGAAGGTCAGCGATGACGCGGTCGGACTCATCCAGCAGATCATTGACCTTCTCCATCGCGCGAGCCACACCGTTGGTCTGAGCCAGGAGCTCGAGGGCCTCGTCGACAAGCGCGTCGTCGGAAACTGGGCCGACAAGAATCTCGCGGAGGCGGTCAGCGGCTGGGGTGTCCTCCTGCAGCGCGTAGAGAACCGGCAGCGTGAAGACGCCCTCGCGCAAGTCAGTGCCCGGAGTCTTGCCGGACTGATCGGTATTGGAGGAGATGTCGATGATGTCGTCGACAATCTGGAAAACGATACCGATTAGTTCGCCATAGCGGCGCAGCGCGTTGGAAATCTCGGCGGACGCACCGGCGTGATAGGCGCCGAGATAACCGGCCGATGCGATGAGCACACCGGTCTTTTCGGCAATGACCTTCAGGTAGCGCTCGATGCGCTCTTCAATCGGCAGGTCCAAGTCGTTGAGGCACTCGCGCATCTGACCTGTGACAAGAACACCGAAGGTCTCAGCGAAGTGAGCCACGCTCTCGGAGCCGAGCTCTGCCAGCAGGCGGGACGCAGCAGCGAAGAGGTAGTCACCGGCCAGAATGGCGACGGTGTTGTCCCAGCGCGAGTTTGCGGAGGGCACGCCGCGGCGCTTATCCGCTTCATCCATGACGTCGTCGTGGTAGAGCGTCGCCAGGTGCGTCAGCTCCAGCACCGTCGCGGCGGTGATGACCTTATCGCTCTCCGGGTTCTCCCCGAACTGCGCGGCCAGCATGGTAAACATCGGGCGGAAGCGCTTACCACCAGCGTGAGCTAGGTGGGAAACCCGTTCGACTAGGAAGTCCTCGCCGCGCCCCAGCTCGGTAATCAGGAGGTCCTCGCTCTTGCGCATTCCCTCGGTGATTGTTGCTTCCAGCGCCTCATCAACGAAGTGAGAACTAGTGGCGGTGTGCTCACCAGTGCCCTGAGCACTTCCGGAACTAAGCCCGGAGTAGTCTCCAGTACGCATTCGAGACCTGCCTAACTGACGATAAAAGATAAGAAACTGCTAAATAAACTACCTTACGAGCATAGTGGCTAGCAGACCAGTTCCCATATTTGTTTCAACGTCGTTATACGCTGGGGCAATGACCTCAAGCCCGATTTCGCGAGTTTCCCCCACGTTCGACGGCACCGTCGCTCTACCCAGTAGCACTGACGTGCTCATTGTTGGCGCAGGCCCCACCGGCTCCGCAGCCGCAATTCACGCCGCCCGCGCCGGATTTTCGGTCACTGTGGTCGACTCCCAGCGCTTCCCACGCGACAAAACTTGTGGCGACGGGCTCACTCCTCGTGCCATCGCTGAGCTACGTCGCCTAGGGCTTGACGACGAGCTCCTGCGCCGCAACCGCAACCGCGGACTCAAGCTGCACGGCTTCGGCGGCTCCATCACCGCACCTTGGCCAGATGATGCCTCCGGCACTTTCCCCGCTGTCGGATCCGCGATGCCGCGAGTTGAGCTCGACACTTTCTTGCTCAATGCCGCCGCTGATGCCGGTGCGCAGGTCTTTGATGGAGTCGCAGCGCGGAAGGTGGTTCTCGGAGCGCTGAACACTGGCGGCACGCGAGGGCACGGCGTGCGCGCGGTGGAGCTTTCCGACCGCGAGGGCAAGCCACACACCATCTCGGCCCGTTGGTTGCTCGTGGCCGATGGGGTCCGCAGTACCGTCGGCAAGCAGCTGGGGCGTGCGTGGCATCGGGACAGCGTCTTTGGCGTGGCCGCGCGGTCGTATGTCAGCTTCGACAGCGCGGACGTAGCGGATGACTGGATTCACTCGCACCTGGAACTGCGCGACTCCGATGGGCATACGCACCCGGGCTATGGCTGGATTTTCCCGCTGGGAGAAGGCCGGGCGAATGTGGGGTGTGGGGCGCTGGCGACGTCGGCACGCCCGGCGCGCACGAACGTGAAGAAGTTGCTGCGCGAGTACCACGGGCAGGTTCGTGATCAGTGGCAGATGAGCGAGCCGGAGCACGTGACGTCGGCGCTGCTACCGATGGGTGGTGCCGTGTCGAATGTGGCGGGGCCGAACTGGGCGTTGCTCGGTGATGCTGCGTGCTTGGTCAACCCGCTCAACGGTGAGGGCATTGACTACGGCATGGAGTCGGCGCGGCTAGCGGTGGAGCTGATTAGTTCGATTGGTGCGGGCCGCGATGGGCTGACGCACTCCTGGCCCGCCCTACTTCGCGACCACTACGGCACCGGCTTCTCGCTGGCTCGCAAGTTGGCGCTGACGCTGACGTACCCGAGCTTCCTTCCCACGGTCGGCCCGCTGACCATCGGCGCCCCGTGGGGAAGCCAGCTCATGGGTGTTGCCGCACGCCTGATGGGAAACCTGGTCACGGAACACGACCGCGACGTAGTGGCGCGACTCTGGCGCGCTTCGGGGAGGACAGCGCTGGCCTCCGATAAGTGGTTCGGGCGCCAGCCCTGGCAGTAGGAATCGCTTTACGACGGACCCTGCGACCCAGCCCGACTGAGAGCTAGCGAGCTACTGCACGGGCTTGGTTGCCGAGTGCAGCGCTGCGATACCGAAGGTGAGATTCTGCCAACCGGCATCCTCCCAGCCAGAGGCATTGATGTCGCGGGCAAGCTGCGGCTGGTTTGGCCAGGCGCGAATCGACTCCGCCAAGTACACATAGGCCTCCGGGTTCGAGGAGACAACCTTGGCAATCTGCGGCAGTGCCCGCATCAGGTATTCCTTGTAGAAGGTGCTGAACACCGGCACCACAGGGGTGGAGAACTCACAGACTGTTAGCTGGCCTCCGGGCTTGGCCACGCGGGCTAGCTCAGCGAGGCCCGCCTTGTAGTCCACGATGTTGCGCAGACCGAAGCTGATGGTCACCGCGTCGAAGGTGTTGTCCGGGAATGGCAGCTTCATGCCGTCACCGCAGACCTTGGGAACATCGCGGTGTGCACCGGCCTTGAGCATGCCTCGGGAGAAATCACAGGCAACGACGTATGCGCCAGACTTTGCCAACTCCACTGATGAAACAGCCGTACCGGCGGCCAGGTCGAGGACTTTCTGGCCAGGCTGCAGGTTCAGGCGCTTTGCCGTGCGCACGCGCCAGTAGTGGTCAATGCCACCGGTGAGCACGGTATTAGTGATGTCGTAATTCTTCCCCACGCCGTCGAACATCGAGGCGACTTCGCTGGGATTTTTCGTTAAATCAGCCCTAGACACGATGTCCAGATTACGCGACCGACTTTTGACGCGTAGCAGCACCTGCATGGGAGGCATCAATCGCATCTGCTGCGACCTTGCTTGACGTCTCGGCCGCGGAAACCCCAGAAACCTCCTCGTAGTGGCGAACCAGGTCTGCACACAGTGCTTCCCAGGTGCGTTCGGTCACGGTGTCGCGGCAGCGGTTGCGCAGCTGCTTGCGTGCCAGCTCATCGTCGACGAGCAGTAGCTTGTCGACCGCCTCAGACAGATCGCGGGTGAAAGTCTTGGGTTCCAGCAGGTAGCCGTTGACGTCGTTGGTAATCAGGTCGCGCGGGCCGCCTGCGTTCGGAGCGATGGCCGGCACACCGGAGGCGTGGGCTTCCTGTACCGCCTGGCAGAAGGTTTCAAAGTCACCGGTGTGGACGAACACGTCCAGACTGGCGAATGCCGCTGCCAACTTATCGCCGGTGAGCTGTCCGGTAAAGACGGCATTCGGCATCTGCTTCTGCAGCTTCTGCAGCTCCGGGCCATTGCCGACAATGACCACCTGGATATCATCGCGGCCGTTCAGCGCTGCCAGCCGCTCCACAGACTTCTCCGCCGCGAGCCTGCCGACATAACCAACAATCGGCTTGCCCTCCGGGCTCCACTGCTTCCTGAGCTCTTCACTACGCTTTGTCGGAGTAAAGCGAACCGCATCAACACCGCGGCCCCAGCGGTAGACATCACGAATCTTGTGATCCTGCAGGTCCTCAATAGTCGGCGACGACGGCGCCAGCGTTCGGGCGCAGGAGTTGTGAATCACGCGCGTCCACAACCATGCGGCCGTGGAGAGCCCCGCCAACTTGTAGTTCTTGGCAAAACCCGCAACGTCCGTCTGATAGATGGCCACAGCCGGGATGCCCAGTGCCTTGGCAGTCAGCGCGCCCGCACCACCGAGCACAAATGGCGAAGCCAAGTGGACAACATCCGGCTTAAACTGCGTCAGCGCCGACGCTACCCGACGGTTCGGCACACCAATCGGTAGCGAATCAATCAACGGCACCATCACAGTGGGCACACGCTCAATGCGGTAGTCGCAGTAGAACTCTGCCTCTTCCTGCCAGTCCCGAGCACCCGGCGCAATCACCAGCGCCTCGTGTCCTTCACGGCGTAAGTGTTCCAACACCCGCAGCACGGAGTTTGTCACTCCATTGATGTTGGGCAAGAAGCTTTCAGCAATGATGGCAACGCGCATGGTGCTAGTTTTCCATCTCGTCGGAAAGCGAAAGTGACCCTCTGTTTACCTTTTGGGGATCTCTTTGTAAACGACGGGTTGCGCGCAACGACAACCACCACAACGGCGCGACGACGATAAACGCAACCGAAGCGATGCTGGTCGCCGGGAGAAGTGACAACGTCCATGTGCGTCCGGCGACGCGGACGACATTGGGATCAGTGCGGTCGTATTCGACGCGGACGCGCTGCCCCTCTTCCAGACCAACGGGATAGAGCAAACCGGTTGGTGGCGACTGAAAATCACCATTCTCGTCGACGAAATCAACCGTGGTGCGAAGGAGCTCGACCGAGCGCACATTGGCTACGGACTGCCCCATGTTCGACTCGATATTGCGGTCATTAATGAAGCAGCCAACCACCATGGCCAGGCACGACAGCAGCAGGCAGATGATTACAAAAAGCAGTACCTGACGAAGGAGGCGCGGCCAATTGGCCAGGGCAGTTTTCCACTGCATGGCGGTCGCGACCTCCTATTTTTCTGTCCCTGATTGTTTCCAGCTCTGATTGGATGCTGCCGGCCGGCTAGTGCTTGTCCAGCGAGCCTTGTCCAGCTAGTGCTTGTCCAGCACCCCAATCTCCGCATTGTATGCCAGCTTGTGATGCAACTGCCGACGCGTCGCACGCGTGGTCGCCACCTCAATGAGGCGGATGCCATCGACGTCGGTATCCGGGTGCAACTGCGCGAGCAGATCTGGGAGGCGGTCAACGCGCACGTGCTCGACCCCGTAAGCCTGGCAGATGCCCTCAAAGTCCACATCCTGCGGGGTGCCGAAGATGCGCTCAAAGCTTCCCCGCAGGGCCGGGCTGCCCGCCTCCAGCGTCTCGAAAATACCGCCACCTGCATCATTGGCCACCACGATGGTGAGGTTTTCCGGCCTCGGCTCCAGCGGACCAATCGCCAACGCTGCGGAGTCGTGCTGGAACGTCAGGTCACCCATAAGTGCAATCGTCCGCGGCGGGCGAATCTCGTCGGCATGCTCGCGGTCGGACGCCAGCGCAATACCGATTGCCGTCGCCACCGTGCCGTCGATGCCCGCGGCACCTCGTCCCGCATACGTGTTCACACCGGGGAAAGGCAGGCCCGTGTACGACGCATCGCGCACCGGGTTCGACGCGCCCAGCACCACGTTGTCACCCGTGCGCAGGCTATCCGTCAGCGCCGCCGCCACATGAAATCCGGTCAGCGGTTCCTCCGCTTCAATCGACTCGGTAAGCGTCTCTCGCACGGACTTCACCGCCAATTCGCTGGCAGCCTCACAGATTTTCGTCCACTGCGGGTCCTGCTCCCCCACAGTCTGCACATGCTTTACGACGGCCCTTGCGTTCGCCGTCACATCCGGGAACTCCACCCCAAAACCGTGGTTTTCCGCTTCGGAGACAACGGTCAGCTCGATATCCGGATTGGCCAGCAGCTTAGAGATACCTCGGTGCAGCGTCGGCCTGCCGACCAGCACAATCTGCTCCGGCAGAATCTGCGCGAAAGTGCCCGCCGCAAGCGGGTGCACCGGGTGCGCCGGCGCATACGCATTCGGCTCAGCGATGGTTGGCAGATCCTCCAGTTCTGGCAGGTGCGGGGCATTCGAACCCGCAATCACGAGTGTGCGGCGGCTGATGTCAATTGTGGCTGTGCTAGCCGCGTTGGCCGGGCCGGTTGCGGTGGCGGCCACGCCGACGTTGTTGCTGTTGGTAGGCGCAATCGTGGTCCAGGGGCCGCCATCGGCGCGGCCCTCGGGGATGTCGGCGACGGAGTCGTCGTCAGGCACGAGCGGTTCGACAAAACGGACGTTAAGGTGGCCGGCGCCGGATGCCATGGCGGCGACAACGCGATCAATGCGAGCGCGGATCTGCGCGGCGGTGGCCTTCGTGACCGGGGCGGTGCCGTCCAGATCGAACTCGACGACGGAGGCATCAGCGAACAGGCGGTCCTGGACGATGGTCTGGTTCGCGCCAGTGCCGCGATAATGCGCGGGGCGGTCGGCGGTCAGTGCCAGCAGCGGAATGCCCGACGCGGTGGCTTCCACCATGGCGGGCACGAGGTTCGCCACTGCTGTACCGGACGTTGTAATTACCGGGGTCACCTTGCGGGTGCGCGAGGCCAGGCCGAGGGCGAGGAAGGCGGCGGAGCGTTCATCGATACGTACGTGGAGGCGAACCTTCGCCGCGTCGGCGGCCTGGACCAGAGCGCGGGCGAGCGGGGCGGACCGGGAACCCGGGCACACCACGGCATCGACCATGCCGAGACGCAGCAGCTCATCGACGATGAGGCCCGCTACCACTGCGGATGGGGCCGTGGGGGCTGCGGGGGTATGGGACGTGGCGTCGGTTGCCGAGGCGTTGTCGTTCACCGAGGTGTCCGGGGTATGGGAGGTGTCCTGGTTGTCGTTCACACTCAATAGGCTACTTGCCGGAAGTTACTGACTAGGTTTATGTCAGTTTGGAAGCCGTTTTTCGGGCGGTAGGGTCAGGCGGTGAA